>CAYMKR010000045.1:0-12433 GCA_964390865.1 uncultured Flavobacteriaceae bacterium
CTATAAATAATGTATGGATGATGATCTGTACAGCCTTGGTTTTCTTTATGCACTTGGGTTTTGCTCTCCTTGAAATCGGACTGACAAGACAAAAGAACACCATTAACATCTTATTTAAAAACATCTTTATTATTACTGTAGGGTTGTTGCTTTACTGCCTAGTTGGATTCAACATGATGTATCCAGGCTTTGCTGAGGGATCATCAGGATTCTTCGGATTTGCAGGTTTTGGAATCACTGCCCCTGAAGGAGGTATGACAGCAGCTTATGCCGATGGCGGATATACTTGGTGGACCGATTTCTTGTTTCAAGGAATGTTTGCAGCCACAGCAGCCACAATTGTATCAGGAGCTGTTGCTGAAAGAATCAAAATCGCACCTTTTATGATTTTTGTAATCATTTACGTAGGCCTTGTTTATCCTATCGCAGGATCTTGGAAATGGGGTGGCGGATTCTTGGATATGAGAGAAACTCCTTTCTATGACTTTGCAGGATCTACTTTGGTTCACTCTGTAGGTGGATGGGCTGCTTTAGTTGCAGTTTGGTTATTAGGATCTAGAATTGGTAAATTTAAAGATGGAAAGCCAATGGCTATTCCAGGTCATAACATTCCATTGGCAACAGCTGGTGTACTAATCTTATGGTTAGGTTGGTTTGGATTTAACGGAGGTTCTGTACTTTCTGCAGATCCAGAGTTAACTTCTTTGACTTTAGTAACAACTTGTTTAGCTGCAGCTGCAGGTGGAGTTGCTGCATTTTTAGTATCAACAGCAATGTATAAAAACCTTGATTTGACCATGTATCTGAATGGAATACTTGGAGGATTGGTTAGTATTACTGCCGGTGCAGATCAAATGTCTCCTACAGATGCCATATTAATTGGTGCTATTGGTGGTTCAATTATTGTATTCGCAGTAGCATTTATTGATAAAATCAAATTGGATGATCCTGTAGGTGCAATAGCCGTTCACTTAATTTGTGGAATCTGGGGAACATTAGCCGTAGGTATTTTCGGGAATTTGGCTGGTATGGATCAGTTAATTAGTCAATTTGTTGGTATTGCTTCTTATGCAATTATGTGTATTGCTTCATCATTCATTATCCTATATACACTCAAGAAAACTGTTGGTATAAGGGTTTCTGAAAAAGAAGAGCTTGAAGGCTTGGATGGATATGAACATGGTATGGATGCTTATTCAGACTTTAGAATGAACGAACACTAATAATATTATCTCATAATAAAGGTCTCTTGACCAACTTGGGTCAATTAGATTAAATTTGTGTAACTAGAGGGTTTATTTAAAAATAAGCCCTCTTTTTTTATACCTTTACACGAATCAAAAATGCATTATGAAAAAATTCTTCATCTTACTGGTATTTTCCTTTGTTTGCCAATTTTCTAACGCGAGTAATGAGCCTGAATGGGGCGCTACAGGTCATCGTTCCATTGGTAAAATTGCGGATATTCACTTGAGTAAAAAAGCCAAAAAAGAAATTGACAGATTACTCAATGGTCAAAGCTTAGCTTTAGTATCAACTTATGGAGATGACATAAAATCGGATGATGACTATGACAAATACTATTCATGGCATTTTGTCAACTTCCCCTTTGATACAAAATACGAAGACAGTAAAAAAAGTAAAAGCGGAGATATTGTAATGGGTATTGATCACTGTATAAGTGTATTGAAGGATCCAAATTCCAGCGAAAATGACAAAGTTTTCTTTTTAAAGTTCCTTGTGCACCTTATTGGTGACTTGCATCAACCACTGCATGTAGGAAGAGGAGAAGATAAAGGAGGAAACGATATTAAACTGCAATGGCACTACAAAAAATCAAACCTTCACAGGGTTTGGGATTCCGGCATGATTGAATTTTATAATATGAGCTACACGGAATTGACAAGTAACAGGAAAAAACTTTCGAAGACTCAAATTGAAATCATCAAAGAAGGAAGTATTCTTGATTGGACTTATGAGTCTCAGGCTTTGGCAAAGAAAGTATATGCATCCGCTAAACCCGAGGAAAAGCTCAGTTATAGATATTCATACGATCACTTCGATTTGGTCATGTCACAACTGCAAAAATCAGGAATCAGACTGGCAAAGGTTCTAAATGACATTTTTGGGTAATTAGGAATATTTTTACCTTTCTTAAGTATCATTCGACTTTATAGCTTGGTTAGATCACTATCTATAGCGAATTTAAAAAGTTAAAATCATATTTATCAGCATTTTAGATCAAATTATTAAGATTATCACTGTAAAACATGTAACGAAAATATTCTTTTCCATACGAGTTTCATGCTGAAATATTAAAAAACTGCTTCGACAAAATAATAAAAATGTTAAATGTTCGTTTTAAACAAGCATTCTTAACAATTGCAACAATGAAATTGAATACAATTATAAAAAGTTTTGTAGTTATCGCACTACTAAGTTTTACCACTATAGATAATGGTAATCCAAACAAGCCGCCTTCAAAGGAAGATTTTATCGACCTTAAGGAACTGATGCCTAACCTAAGATCTGATCTCAGATATTATGGTTCAAATAATTTTGTTGGAGTTCCAATTAAAGGTTATAACGCACCTAAAGTGCTTTTGACCAAAGAAGCTGCCGCCGCCTTGAAAAAGGTACAAGATGAATTGGAAAGACTAGGCTTTGGCTTATTAGTATATGATGCATACAGACCACAGCAAGCGACGGACCATTTTATGAAATGGTCTCAAGATGGTTCAGATACTTCAACCAAGTTGGAGTACTACCCTAACATTGATAAAAAAGATTTATTTTCAAAAGGATATATATCAACAAAATCCGGACATAGCCGAGGCAGCACAGTTGATTTAACTATTGTTTCGTTAAAAACGAAGCAAATACTTAACATGGGAAGTCCTTATGATCTTTTCGATGAAGTTTCTAGTACAGACCATACTTCGTCTATCTCAAAAAATCAACATTCACTTAGACAATTACTAAAAAGAAGGATGGAAAAACACGGATGGCAATCCTATCCAAAAGAATGGTGGCATTTCACATTGAAAGATGAACCATTTCCAAATACCTATTTTGATTTTCCAGTAGAATAATATTTAAAACTCTTCCTAAACGAAGAGTTTTTTTTTGATAACAATCCTAATAAGCTAAGACCATATATCAAGAATCTACATGGATCGTTTTTCATAAGTTCAGCACAAAAAAAAAGGCTGCCAATTCGGGCAGCCTTTTTTTAATTATAGAAATCAACTGATTAATTATTCATCAATTCATAACTTCTTTTTATAAAATCAGTCTTCTCTTTACCTTGCAATAAGTTTTGAGATAATCTGGCAAGATCAAGTGCTTGATTTATGTACTCACTGCGCTTCCCTTTAGCTTTCAATATCTTCTGCATCAAATCACTATTGGTATTCACTACAAGGTTATACATCTCAGGAAATCCTCCCATACCCATCATTCCACCGCCTCCGGTTTGTTGCATTTCCTTCATTCTTCTCATGAATTCAGGCTGGGTAATTATAAACGGATTAGATTGAGAATCCATAGGCTCCAATTGAACTGAATACTTTTCTTTTGGTACAATTTCTTCGATATATCCTTTTAATTTCTCCTGATCATCATCTGAAAGCTTAGAAATTTGATCCTCATCCTTTTGTATTAATTTATCAATTGGATCCGCATCAACTCTTGCAAATTTTATCTTTTCACCTTCAGTTTCTAATTTTTGAATCAAATGTGGTATAATTGGAGAATCCAAAACCAAAACTTCATAACCTTTGGCCTCAGCTTCCACAATAAAACTGTGTTGCTCATCTTTATTGTTAGCATACAAAATAACAAGATTACCATCTTTGTCAGTTTGGGAAAGCTTAACTTTCTCTTTCAACTCTTCTAAAGTTAAAAACTCATCCTTTGTTGTTGGATATAAAGCAAACTTTTGAGCTTTCTCAAAAAACTTAGGTTCTGACAACATTCCGTATTCAATAACTATTTTAATGTCGTTCCATTTCTTTTCAAATCCCTCTCTGTCATTTTTAAATAAAGAGCTTAATTTGTCAGCTACTTTTTTGCTGATATATGAAGATATCTTTTTTACAGCACCATCAGCTTGCAAATAACTTCTTGAAACATTCAATGGAATATCAGGAGAATCTATAACACCTCTAAGCATTTGAAGAAAATCTGGAACTATACCCTCCACATTGTCAGTTACAAACACCTGATTCTGATACAATTGAATCTTGTCCTTTTGCACATCCATGTTAGTCGATAACTTTGGGAAATATAATATCCCTGTCAAATTAAATGGATAGTCTACATTTAAATGAATATGGAACAATGGCTCTTCAAATTGCATCGGATACAATTCTCTATAAAAGCTCTTATATTCTTCATCATTTAAATCACTAGGTTGCTTGGTCCATGCCGGATTTGGATTATTGATGATCCTGTCAACAGTAATCATTTTTTGCGGCTCGGTTGTCTCCTTGCCTTCCGCATCAGTTATTGTTGCTGGCTCATGTTCAGGGTCGGCTACTTCTTCAGTTCCAAATTTAATTGGAATAGGCATAAATTTATTGTACTTGTTCAATAATTCATTGATTCTGCTTTCTTCCAAAAACTCCAATGAATCATCATCAATGTGTAAAATGATCTCAGTACCCCTGTCTTCTTTCTTCGATTTCTTCAATGTGTACTCAGGTGAACCATCACAGATCCAATGTGCCGCATCATCATCTTCTCTATATGATTTTGAGTGAATCTCAACTTCCTTTGACACCATGAATGAAGAATAAAACCCTAGACCAAAATGCCCAATAATTCCTGAATCATTCTTTTCATCCTTAAACTTATCAAGAAACTCCTCAGCTCCTGAAAAGGCGATGTCATTGATGTACTTTTTAACCTCATCTTGTGACATCCCAATACCTTGGTCAATGATATGAAGTTTTTTTCCTTCTTTATCTATTTTAATCTCCAGTTTCGCATCATCAACATTCCCTGTATATTCACCAATTGATGAAAGGTGCTTTAATTTTAAAGTTGCATCTGTTGCATTGGAGATCAATTCTCTTAAAAAGATCTCGTGATCAGAATATAAAAATCGCTTTATCAGCGGGAATATATTCTCAACAGCTACATTTATTTTTCCTTTTGCCATAATTTCTTCGTTTATAATTTAATATGTACAACTAGCCTAATCAAATTAAATACCAAACAAACTATTCTGCCAAGATGACAGAAACATTCTTAGCAAAAGCCAGGCTCTGATCCTGCTCATCAATTAAAATCCAATAAATTACTTATCTTTACTATTCCGACATTGCCAATAAAAATGAATAGTTCTTTGTGGTCAAAATGGCGAAAAAAGAGCAATACCTAAATCTAATAATCAAGACAACTAAATTAATTAACACCATATATGTATAACTCTAAGATAACTGGACTCGGTTTTTATGTACCTGACAATATTGTTACCAATGATGATCTTTCAAAAATTATGGACACTGACGATGCATGGATTCAGGAACGGACCGGCATCAAACAAAGACATTGGATCAAGGAAGGTAGTAATGAGACTTCTGCCACAATGGGTGCAAAAGCTGCTGAAACTGCAATTGAGAAGTCTGGATTATCTAAAGATGATATAGATTTTATCGTATTTGCGACATTAAGTCCTGATTATTACTTCCCTGGATGCGGTGTTCAAATTCAAGATATGCTTGACATGAATACGGTAGGTGCCCTTGACGTAAGAAATCAATGCTCTGGATTTGTATACGCATTATCAACAGCTGATCAATTTATCAAGACAGGCATGTATAAAAACATCCTGGTTATTGGATCAGAATACCATAGTAATGGTCTTGACAAAACGACTAGAGGAAGAGGCGTTTCTGTAATTTTTGGCGATGGAGCCGGGGCATGTGTTCTTTCAAGAACTGAAGACAACAATAAAGGCATTTTGTCATCACACCTGCATAGTCAAGGTAAATATGCAGATAAATTAATTGTCACTTCACCAAGTATCAAACATTGGGTGCCTGAAATCATAAATGCCGAAGAAGAAGATCTTTCCTATTTTCCATATATGGACGGTACATTTGTTTTCAAAAATGCCGTGGTAAGGTTCAGTGAAGTGATCATGGAAGCCCTCGTAGCGAATCAAATGCAGGCTGCCGACATTGATTTATTCATACCACATCAAGCTAATTTAAGGATAGCCCAATTTATTCAGCATAAGTTTAAATTGAGAGATGATCAAGTGTATAACAATATCATGAATTACGGAAATACTACTGCGGCCTCCATTATAATAGCCTTAAGTGAAGCTTTTGAAAAAGGCAAAATTAAAGAAAATGACATTGTCGTTCTTGCCGCATTCGGAAGTGGATTTACCTGGGGTAGTATTTTAATGAGATGGTAAAGGATTAAAAAAAAACTTAGTCTTTTTGATAGCTATCGTCCCAATCCTTAACTTTTGGATTTCCTAATTTCCCTTCGGATTTGGCGATAAGCATAGATACGGTAGCATCTCCAGTAACGTTAACTACTGTTCTACACATATCCAAAGGTCTGTCAACCGCAAAAATTAGTGCCAGTCCCGCTTCAGGTATCCCTGCTTGTGCCAAAACAATTACCAACATGACCATGCCGGCACCTGGTACCGCTGCTGAACCGATACTGGCTAGCGTTGCTGTCGCAACAATTCCTAGTTGTACACCAAGTGTCAAGTCCATCCCAAAAGCCTGTGCAATAAAAACAGCTGCCACGGCCTGGTACAAACTAGTTCCATCCATATTTATAGTTGCCCCTATCGGCAAGACAAAACTTGACACCTCCTCATCAACACCTAGGTGTTCATGCACTCTTTCCATAGTCACTGGCAGCGTTGCAGCACTCGAACTCGTAGAAAATGCAAGTAATTGAGCCGGGGAAATCCCCTGTAAAAACTCCTTTGGTTTTTTACCTGTGAATACAACAACCAGTACTGTATAAAAAATAACCATGATCAACAAACCAACAACTACAGTCAAGGCATACCAACCTAGTGCTTTAAAGAGATCTGCACTGGGTGACTCTACGATCAATGCTGCTAATAAAGCAAACACACCATATGGAGCAGCCAACATAATTAAGTCTATCATCTTTAAGATAACCTCATTAAAACTCATGAAAAAATCTTTGACTGGTTTCGCTTTATCATCAGGCAGTAAAATCAATCCCACACCAAAGAAAACGGCAAAAAAGATCACCTGTAACATATTCCTATTCTCGCCTGCGGCACCGATAATATTATCTGGAACAAGATCTTCTAAAGCCTGTAAAGGCCCATTATTCTGCTGAGCTGCTGCTTCATCTTTATATTTTTGAGTGTTTTGAGAATAATTGGAGACTAATTCAGATCTCGTCTCTTCACTTATTGATTCCCCGGGTGTGATCGTATTTACCAACATCAAACCTATGCTAACTGCCACAACAGTTGTTAGCAAATAAATCAATATTGTTTTTCCACCCATCTTAGAAAGTTTGGAAATATCCTTTAAATCAGAAACCCCAGAGATTAAAGAACCTAAGATTAACGGCACTGCGATAAGCTTCAAGGAGTTAATAAATATGGTTCCAAAAGGCTTAACCCAATCTTGAACAATCTCTTTCCCACCTGAAAAACTAACCATGACGAAACCAAAAGCTACGCCAAGTACCATTCCTAATAATATTTTCCAGTGTAAAGCTAATTTCTTCATGTACCTAAATATTTGTGGGAAGATACTAAAAATATCACTTCTTGAACCGATGAATTAAGGGTTCATAAGAATTCCGGATACCATAATTATTGATCAAAATTTGTTCATTTATATATTATACTTACATTTGCCGAAAATTAGAAATTTAATGGAGAAGTTGAAAAAACGATGGGGAATCACTTCAAATTGGCAAGTTATTGCCATTATCATCGTATTCGCAATTAATGGTTCGTTTGCCACTTGGGTAGCAGGTCCAGTAACCAATTTCATTGGACTAGATTCCGAAACAACGAAACCTTATTTTTTATATATTGTGTTGAGAATCTTGTTGATATTCCCAATTTATCAGATTACCTTACCTCTTGTTGGATGGGTATTTGGTCAATTTACTTTTTTCTGGAATTTTGAAAAAAAAATGCTTGAAAGAATGGGCTTAGGTCGTTTTTTTAAATAGGTTTCTTCCGACTAAGTAAGTAGACATAACACCAGGTTAAAGTAAAAGAGGGGAAAAAGTCCAAACCTGGAATAGCTTCTTCTAAAAATGAAATTAAACCTCCAATTTTACCTACGTTTCCCTTATACATTTTGATCATAAGATAAGCGGACAATGGCGCCCAAACAATATCCGTTAAAGGAAAAACATACGATGCCATTCCTATGAGATCAAAAAGAATCCCTATAAGTAATTTTTGCTTTTTACTAAGATCTTCCATAGAAAAGGGCTTTTAATAGATGGCCTAATTTACTGGCTGTCCCAACTTTTTCTTGCTCTAATTTGCTTATACAATTTAATTCCTAGCATGAGCAATATGGAAACTCCAACAATACCCACTACACCAAAAATCCAACCTAATGTTGTTTTTAAAACTACTAAAAAAACACAGGAAAACAATATGATTGTTGCGACTTCATTCCATATTCTTAAACCGTTAGAAGAATAATTCAAATAGCCTTTAGCGACCTGATTATACATCATCTGACAAGAAAGATGATACGCAAACAACAATCCGACAAAAACCAGTTTAATAAGCATCCAGTTTGCCTCCAACCAAAAAGGTTGCAAGACCAATAACCAGATTGCAAAAATAGTAGCCAACACTGCAGAAGGCCAAGTTATAATATACCATAGCCTTTTACTCATCAGCGCATATTGATTCTTAAGAATTGTCTGACTTGGCTCTTCTTTATCTTCCGCCTCTTTATAATAAATAAAAAGTCGAATTATATAAAACAAACCTGCAAACCAAGTGGTTACAAATATTATATGTAATGATTTTACGTATAAATAAGTCAATTCAATCTATTTAGAATTCCAATTTTCTATCCAATCTTTAACAACGTCGACCCATGCTTCACTCTCATTCAAACAGCCAATATGCTTAAACTCTTCTCCTCCAAAAGCAAAAAACTCTTCCTTGCCTTCCATGGCAATCTCTTCTAAAGTCTCCAAACAATCAGCCACAAATGCAGGCGTTATTACTGCTAGTTTCTTAATTCCTTGTTCAGGCATGGCTTCCAATTCATGATCCGTATATGGTTTCAACCAAGGATCTTTTAACAGTCTCGATTGAAACGAATTTCTGTAGGTTCCTTCTTTTAAACCTAATTCTTTTACCATTCCTTTAGTCGTTTCAAAACACTGGTGTCTGTAACAAGTTTTATGAGCCTCTGAACTAACTTCACAACATGTCCCGTCTAATTTACAGTGAGAACCTGTTGGATCACCTTTAAATATATGCCTTTCCGGAATTCCGTGATATGAGAACAATATATGATCATAATCAAATCCAACCAACTGCTTTTTAAGATTCGCGCTCATTACACGAATATAATCTGGATCATTATAAAACGCTGGCTGCACTTCTAAGGTCATATTCTTAAAAGAAGCCTTTAGTAAGTCTTTTGTTTTTTCCACTACAGTCTCAAACGACGACATCGCATAATGTGGATACAAGGGAATCAAAAATACCTCAGTTACATGTTGTTCTTTTAGTTCGTGGAGAGCTTTCTCGATGCTCATAGAACCATAACGCATACCCAGAGCCACGGGTAAATCAACCTTTTTCTTAACCTTTTCAGCAAATCTTTCTGAAATAACGATTAACGGAGACCCTTCCTTCCACCATATTTTTTTATATGCTGCTGCCGATTTTTTTGGCCGTACATTCAATATAATCCCCTTGATAAGCAAAAAACGTTTCCAATAAGGAATATCAATCACTCTTTCGTCCATTAAAAACTCATCTAGATAGCGTCTAACATCCTTTACTTCAGTACTATCAGGAGAACCCAAATTAACCAATAACACACCTTTCTTTCCCAAATTACAGTTCTTTTAATTTAATAATTTTCAGTGGTAAATATACTAGTTTTCAATTTTTAAAATGAACGAGGATGGTATTTTTTTAAGTAACACCTATAAATCTTTTATCGTTATTTTTTTTATTTCAAACGATACCTTTTCCAAACCTATCTATCTATTTTTGCCTTATACGATTTTTGTAGTTTTTATGTAACCACCTATATTTATTGTATTCCACAATGTTTTCTGATTTCTAAAAAGACTAAATGGAATGTGACAAAAATCATGGTTTAAAAATTTCTTATAGCGTAATTTTGGTTTTAAATAAATGAGAACATTGATTTCAAACCACGATTTCAAAGATTAATCCTGATATGACTAAAAATTCAGATTGCAAAAAATTCTATGTGATAGGCTTAAATTACAGAAAAGCGGATGTCGTTACCCGAAGTAATTTTAGTCTCAGCAAAGAAAATCAAAAGCTACTTCTTTCTGAAGCAAAAAAGATTAATATAAAGAGTGTTGTGATTCTTTCTACATGCAACCGAATTGAAATCATTGGTTTTGCCAAACATCCTTTTCAATTGATTTCTTTACTCTGTAAATATTCGAAAGGTACCGTTGAGGAATTTGCAAAAGTTTCATATGTTTTCAAAAATAGCGATGCCTCAGAACATTTAATAAGAATCGCAACTGGTATTGACAGTCAGATTCTAGGTGATTATGAAATTGTGGGGCAATTGAAAGATGCTTTTAATCTTGCCAAAGAAGCAAACACCTTGAATGCCTATCTTGAGCGACTATTTAATGTTGCATTACAGGCAAGTAAAGAAACAAAGAACAAGACAACTATTAGTTCTGGAACAACAACTGTTTCTTACGCTGCTATACAATATATAAAGGATAATTATAGCAAAAGACATCCTCAAAATATTTTGGTTTACGGATTGGGTGATATTGGACAGAGTACAGCCAGAAGTTGTTCCGAATATTTAAAGGCTCATACAATTACCGTGATTAACCGAACAAACTCTGTTGCGCATGAATTGGCAAAAGAGGTTAGCCTTGAGGTTGCTGAACATGAAGAACTACAGGATAAAATTAATCTTTCGGACATCATTATCGTTGCTACGGGAGCTTCTAATCCTACAGTAATGACTGATATGATCCCTGCTAATAAAAAGCAGCTCATAATTGATCTCTCTATACCCAGAAATGCAGATCCTCAAATAAATGACTTAGAAAACATCAATGTAATAGATGTCGATATTTTATCTGAGAAAACTAAAAAAACTATTGAGGAACGAAAAAAACAGATTCCTTTAGTTGAAGAAATTATAAAAAAACATAAATCTGAATTTTACGAATGGCTAATGTTCAGAAGAAGTACTCCTGCCATAAATTCTCTTAAAAAATCTCTTGAAATCATCCAAAAAGACGCAATCTCTACGCATTCTAAAAAGCATCAACAAATGAATGAAGAGCTTCTTGAAAATGTCACATCGCAGATGATCAATAAGATTGTATCTAAATTTGCAATGCACTTAAAATCTGAAAACACTCAAGCCAACCAGAGCATTAAAGTGATGAAAGATGTATTTAATTTAGAGACCACAGAAAACTAATATGAAGAAAACTATACGAATTGGAACCAGGTCCAGTGAATTGGCACTTTGGCAGGCAAATACTGTCTCTAATCAGCTAATTTACCTCGGGCATGAAACAGAAATCGTCAAGATTGATTCTATCGGAGACGAGGTTTTGAACAAACCGCTCTATGAACTTGGAACTACCGGGGTTTTCACCAAGAATCTTGATGTAGCTTTACTCAATGACAAAATTGATATTGCTGTTCATTCCTTGAAAGATGTTCCTACTGTTTTACCAAAAGGAATCGTGCAAGCAGCTGTACTTAAAAGAGGCGTGCATCATGACATTCTTGCGCTTAAAAAGGATGAAGAGTTCTTTACCAGAAAAACAGCTACAATTGCAACCGGTAGTTTAAGGCGAAAGGCCCAATGGCTTTATAGATTCCCTCACCATAACATAACTGGCTTAAGAGGAAATGTCAATACGCGATTAAGAAAGCTAGAAGAAAATGAATGGGACGGGGCCATATTTGCTATGGCTGGACTCCAACGGATCGGTCTCTTGCCAGACAATTTACTCAAACTCGATTGGATGCTCCCCGCTCCGGCTCAAGGGGCAGTCATGATTGCAGCCCTTGAAAAAGACACTGAGCTTTTGGAGATTTGTTCTGAGCTGAATGACAAGGAGACTGAACTCTGTGTAGGAATCGAAAGAGAATTTCTGAATAAACTAGAGGGAGGTTGCTCATCCCCAATTGGAGCCTTAGCTATGATCAAGGATGATGAACTTA
>CAYMKR010000046.1:0-12409 GCA_964390865.1 uncultured Flavobacteriaceae bacterium
ATGATCCATTATTAGAAGAGATCAAAGAAGAAATTCTAAGTACCGAAATAGATAACTTGACACCTCTTGATGCCTTGATGAAACTCAACGAAATAAAAAGGATGCTTACTAAAAAATAAATACGATTCAAGAAAGTGATTTATCACTAACTTGTTGTCAAATTTTTTTTCATGAAACATTTACTTTTCTTATTCGCTTTTCTTCTCCTAAGTGTAGCAGCATGCACTAAAAAATCTTCAGAGTCTGGACCCGAAATAAGTATTTTAATCAAAACGGATAAACAGACCATGCCTGAAGATGGCAGGCTACTCCTCATCTTTGCCAATAATAATGAGACTGAACCCAGATTCCAAATCAACGGAGGCTTGAAAACACAGATCATTTTCGGTATGAATATAAATCAGCATACACCGGGAGAAAAAATTGTTTTCGACAGAAAAGCGTTTGGCTTTCCCGTAGAAAAAATGGCCAATTTAAAAGAAGGGGAGTATTACGTTCAAGCTGTATTTCACGTATATGAAACATTTGAATTATCTTCTGGCCATAGTGTAAAACTTCCAATGGATAATGGAGAAGGTCAACAATGGAATCGATCTCCGGGCAACCTTTACAGTAAACCTTTTAAAGTTAAGTTCGATGGCGATGGCCTCGATAATTTTGAAATAGTTCTGGATCAGGTAATTCCTGAAATAGAGGAACCAAAAGATACGGAATGGATCAAGCATATTAAATTCAAATCAGAAAAACTCTCAGCATTTTGGGGGCGTGATATTTATCTAGGAGCCCACATTTTACTCCCGAAAAATTTTGACCAACATCCTGAAGCTAAATATCCTTTAATGATCTTTCACGGACATTTTCCTTCAGACTTTGGTGGGTTCAGAACTACGCCTCCAGATGAAAACCTAAAACCTGATTATTCAGAAAGGTTCAGCGTAGCAGGTTATAATATTACCCAGCAACAAGAAGCATATGATTTCTATAAGAGATGGAATGAACCCGATTTTCCCAGATTCATTATTATCGAAATTCAGCATCCAACCCCCTATTATGATGATTCTTATGCAGTGAATTCGGCTAGCCAAGGCCCTTATGGGGATGCCATTACTTATGAGCTAATACCGCATATTGAAAAAGAATTTCAAGGACTGGGAGAAGGTTGGTCAAGATTTCTATATGGTGGCTCCACAGGTGGGTGGGAAGCTTTGGCGGTCCAAGTAAAGTTTCCCGATGAATATAATGGCTGTTTTGCCGCCTGCCCAGACCCAATTGACTTTAGCAGCTACTGTCTAACTGATATTTACAAAGACCAAAATGCCTATTATTATAATACTGATTTCAAAACTATAGAAGTCCCTTCACATAGAGATTATCTCGGCCAAATCAGTTCTACAGTAAAACAAGACAATCACCTTGAATTGGCGCTGGGTGATAAATCACGGTCTGGTCAGCAATTCGATATCTGGGAAGCTACTTACTCTCCTCAAGCTGAAGATGGCTATCCTCAAAGGATATGGGATAAATATACGGGTGATATCAATCATGAAGTGGCCAATTATTGGAAAGAAAATTATGACCTTAGACATATTTTGGAGCGTGATTGGGATAAATTAGGTGAGAAACTCAAAGGGAAAATTCATATTTACTGTGGAGATATGGATAACTATTATCTCAATAATGCCGTGTATTCAATGGAGTCTTTTTTAGAAAGTACAACTAATCCATACTATGAAGGCGAAGTAGATTATGGAGACAGAGCCGAACATTGTTGGAATGGCGATCAAGAAAATCCCAATCATATTTCTCGCTTAAGATACAACTCGATGTATGTTCCGAAAATCATGAAAAGAATTGCTGAATCTGCTCCAGAAGGTGCAGATCTGACCAGTTGGAGGTATAAAGAATAAAAAACAACAATGCCATTCACTCCTTGGCGCTGTCAAATGACTATTTATATTATCTTTGTGAAGTAATTGAAAGAATATGTTTTTATTTATAAGTGGTGCAGAAATTTTTATTATCCTGGTAATTGTTGTGATGTTATTTGGTGCTGACAAATTACCTGAACTCGCCCGAGGTCTCGGGAAGGGGATGCAACAATTGAAAAGCGCCACCAACGAAGTAAAGAAAGAAATTACTGAAAGTGCTAAAAAACAAGGTATTGACGCCAGTATTACAAGTGATATTCAGAAAGACATTAAGAATATCAAGAATAAAGTGAAGGACAATATTGACGACATGACAGGGCCAATAAAAAGAAACTTCTAACTTGACTTTTTTAGATAAAATTATTCAATATGATAAGGATCTATTGGTCTTTATCAATGGTTTGGGAACGGAAAACTGGGATAGTTTCTGGCTTTTAGCAACCAATCAATTGAGTTGGATTCCTTTATACCTTCTGTTTTTTTACCTTATTTTTAAAAGTTTGGGTTGGAAAAAAGGATTAGGCTTAATCCTATTGACTGCCGTTCTTGTTACTTTTTCTGATCAATTTACTGTTTTTCTTAAAAATTACTTTGAACGACTCAGACCAAACCGAGACCCTTCTATCAATGAAATCATTAGGATTCTTAAGAACAATTCTAGTTTTAGTTTTGTGTCGGGGCATGCCACGACTTCCTCGGCGGTGACATTACTTATGTATTTGACGCTCAAAAAATATTATAAATACACCCTTTTCTTTTTTATATGGCCGCTTCTTTTTTCTTATAGCAGAATGTATATTGGCGTCCATTTTCCTTTAGATGTATTCACTGGAGCTTTAATAGGCTTGCTTATAGGCTATGTTTTTTACAAAATAAGTTTGCGTTTGTTAACTTGGATAGGAAATAAATACTAAACAACCATCAGATTACATCCTCGAATATCTGACTGGTCAAATCTTCCTAAAATCTCAAATTTGTTATCTGCTACTTTTCGGCCGAGATCTTGTGTTGCAATAAAAGAACAGGAATTAATATTCGCTAAATCTATTACGTTTATGCCACCTGTCCTGCCAGTTTCTAACTTATGAAAAGGATCCTCAGTATCTCTTATCAGGATTTTCATCCAGGGTGGCGTTTCAAAAATTCCATCCCCTAAGGAATAAGCTTGAGAAAGAAGTTCAGTCATTCCGTATTCTGAATGTACCTTAGAAATGCCAAATCCTGACCCCAGAAGTTCGTGTAATTCGTTCCTGACCATTTCCTTTCGTTTTCCTTTCATGCCACCCGTTTCCATGACAATGGTGTTCTTTAGCTGAAATTTTCGTTTTTCTAAAAGGTCAAGCAAAGCATAGGTTACTCCAATCAAAAGTATCTTTTCTCCTTTAGCATCCAAATCGATCAACATCTCACTTAAAGAATCCAGCTCGTTTAAATAAAATCCACTGTTTTTTGAGTGACTTTTTTTAATAAAATCGTCAACCATATAAATTAAGGACGAACCCTTACGCTCTAAATACCCTGGCAATAGAGCAAGCACAACATAGTTTTCAATACTTCCGTAAAAATGACTAAAACCCTGAGTAAAACTTCGCTCATAAACATGCAAGTCAGTAACCAAATGCCTACTCTGAACCATCCCTGTTGTTCCGCTACTGGTAAATACTTGTTCAACGGGGGTTTTTGAGCTCAAAATGTCATGTGATTTAAAGAATTCAATAGGAAGAAATGGGATCTGTTGTAATTCTTTGACCTTATCGATATCAATACCCAAAAGAGCTATAAAACGACCATAAACATCATTGTTTAGGGCTTGAAACCTAAATATTTTCAAGGACTCTCGTTCAAACGATTGAAAATTCGAAGTATTGAAAAAATCCATGTGTTTAGGCTTCAATTTTTGTCAAAAATACCCCTTTTTTACGCAACCAATCAGCAAATGAGTATCTTAAAAAGACCAGTAACTTCATTTTTTGTTAAATTATGGTCGTGAAAAAGATATTTTTTGTAATTTTTGCCGTTATATTAATGGTATCTTGCTCTGATGATGATAGCTATGAGTATCACTATGAATTGCTACCAACAGAAGATGCGCTTGTACCAGAAGAATTTATTTACGGAGAAGTATATGATATCTCAGTAAAATATATTGTTCCTAATGACTGTTATGTCAATAGTGATATACTCTATGAATACGATCTAGATGCTAGAAATGTAGCTGTGATTTCACTTGTTATTGAAACTAACGATTGTGAAACCATAGATCTTGAACAGGAGCTTACCTTTAAAGTACATGCTTTACAGGAGAGTCCATACATTTTTAGATTCTGGCAAGGTGATGATGATAATGGAGACCCAATCTATTTAGTAATTGAGGTCCCGGTAATTAATTTAAGTGTAGAAAAAGCCAATGAGTTTAAAGAAACTCATATTAAAGTGTAAAAACGGAGATATTATCTCTCAGTCTGAGATATACCATCTATTCGCTGGTAAACTCTTTGCTATATGCTTGAAATATTCCAAGACACAGCAGGAGGCTGAAGACAACTTACAGGAAGCTTTTATCACTATTTTTAATAAAATTGACCAATTCCGCTTCAAAGGTTCGTTTGAAGGGTGGATGAAAAGAATTGTTATCAATACAGCGTTACAGACCTATCGTCAAAAGAATGTATTGAACTTGGTCGAAGAAAATTATCCGGAAGAAGTAGAAGTTGAAATCAACGAAAATGAGATTTCACTTGACTATTTATTGAAAATTATTCAGGAATTACCTGAAAGATATAGAATGGTATTTAACCTGTATGTCTTGGATGGTTTTTCACATAAAGAAATATCCAGCATGCTTCATATAGCTGAGGGAACATCAAAATCAAATTTGTCGCGGGCAAGATTGATCTTAAAGGATAAAGTTGAATTAAGTCAGCAACAAAAAAATGCAGGGTTGTTTTAAACAATCTTAAAATGAAATGTTAGAAAGAAAAAACATAGACAGGGTTTTTCAAGAAAACTTAAAAGATTTGGAAATTTATCCAAATAAGAGAGTTTGGAATAATATTGAAGGTTCACTGAATGGTAAAACTTCGAGACCCCCTATTGCCCTATGGAAAAGGCTAAGCGGAATTGCCGTGATGCTTGCTGCTATTGTAACTACCGGTTTATTATATTTTAATAATGATGTTGAGCCGTTGATCAATTCGTCTCTTGGTGAAATAGAAACTAAGGAAGTTGATAATAAAAAAGTAACTCCTTTAACTCCTGTATTTATAAAGTCACAGACTGAATTAGCTGAAAATTCCGATAAAATAAAAATCAATAGAAAATCTGGTAAGCCCATTTTTATAAAAGAACCGAATAATAAAGTAATTGTAACCAACAATGAAATAGCTTCGATGTATTCAACTATTGAAGATAAGTATGTTGTTGA
This sequence comes from uncultured Flavobacteriaceae bacterium, assembly GCA_964390865.1. GTDB lineage: Bacteria > Bacteroidota > Bacteroidia > Flavobacteriales > Flavobacteriaceae > Lutimonas. The sequence continues at coordinate 5,353 of CAYMKR010000046.1, forward strand.
TAAGAATGATTTCCTCGATAATATACAGGAGACGGAATCTATTGCTGCTCGCATAGAAGATATTCCAGAGAAAATTAACACTAGGAATACCATTGATAAAAAATGGTCAATAGGGCCAACTGTTGCTCCTGTCTATTATAATTCTCTTCAAAATGGATCTCCTTTGAATGATGACTTATCAGATAATTCGAAAAGCTCAGATAATGCGCTTTCAATTGGTGTGAAAGTTAATTACCAGATATCTAATAAGTTCTTTATTCAGTCTGGTGTTAATAAGGTAGAACTTGCGTATAACACAAAAAATGTTAATGCCTTAATTTCTTCATCGAAAAATGCCTTTAACAATATTAATACTGATAAATCAGGTGTGATTTTGACACCGGTGAGTAATTCAGCAAATGACGGTCCCGGTAATGAGCTCAATAAAGCAAGTGTTAGTGGTGAATTAAATCAATCGATTGAATACTTTGAACTTCCAATTGAAATGAAATACAATCTTTACGATAAAAAGATTGGATTAAATCTAGTAGGGGGATTTAGTACCCTTATTCTTTCAAATAATTCAGTATCCATGATAACTGAGAACACGGTAACTGATTTAGGAGACGCCAATAATCTAAATGATTTTAATTTTAGTGGTAATGTCGGTGTTGACCTTGATTATAAGATTAGCAAAAGCTGGTACTTAAATGTTGCTCCTATGTTTAAATACCAATTCAACACTTATTCGGGTAATTCAGGTAATTTCAGACCTTATTATTTTGGGCTTTATTCAGGTTTAAATTACAAATTTTAGCAAATCTAATATCCTGTTTCTTTCAATTTCCTAGAGCTTCCTCATTGAGAATTTCTTATTTTTCGAGCATTGACTTTAATTAATTTTAAATAATAGCGAATTCTTACGCTAAATCCTGTTAATTTTACATTTCTATACATTTTAAGATGTAAACTTTAAGAACAATTAATAATATTAAAAATATAAGTATGGGATTAGTCGCAACTGATTATGGAATCAAGGAAGCCTTGGCTCAATTAGGTGTTAAAGAAATCAATGAAGGGAGTTCTACAGGTTCTAATTTTTTCTCCAATGGAGATTTATTATCTTCCTTTTCACCGGTTGACGGTAAATTAATAGCTAAAGTTAAAACAACTAGTGCTGAAGATTATGAAAAGGTTTTGGCCACTGCAGGAGACGCATTTATTAAATGGCGAAAAGTTCCGGCTCCTCAAAGAGGAGAAGTAGTAAGACAATTTGGTGAAAAATTAAGAGAATTAAAGGATCCTCTTGGGAAACTAGTTTCTTATGAAATGGGGAAAAGTCTTCAAGAAGGCTTGGGTGAAGTACAGGAAATGATTGACATATGTGACTTCGCTGTTGGATTATCCAGACAATTACATGGATTAACGATGCATAGTGAGCGTCCAGGACATAGAATGTATGAACAGTATCATTCATTAGGTATTGTTGGCATCATTTCAGCATTTAATTTTCCGGTTGCAGTATGGGCATGGAATACCGCTCTTGCATGGATTTGTGGAGATGTATGTGTTTGGAAACCCAGCGAGAAAGCGCCACTTTGCGGAATTGCTTGCCAGCATATTGCTGCTACTGTTTTTAAAGCCAATGGACTGCCAGAAGGTATATCTTGCCTAATTAATGGTGATTATAAAGTAGGTGAAATGCTAACTTCTGATCAAAGAGTCCCTTTAGTATCTGCTACAGGTTCGATTAGAATGGGTAAGATAGTGGCCCAAAAAGTTGCAGGAAGACTTGGAAAGTCCTTATTAGAATTAGGAGGTAATAATGCAATTATAGTGAGTCCGGATGCAGATATTAAAATGACCATTATTGGTGCTGTTTTTGGCGCTGTTGGAACCGCAGGGCAAAGATGTACATCGACTAGAAGACTGATCATCCATGATAGTATTTATGATAAGGTAAAAGATGCTTTAGTTGAAGCTTATGCCCAACTTCGTATTGGCAATCCTTTAAACGAGAATAATCATGTAGGTCCGTTGATTGATACGGATGCTGTTGACATGTATAAAAAAGCGCTTATCGAAGTAGTTGAGGAGGGTGGAAATCTTTTGCTAGAAGGTGGTGCTTTAGAGGGAGAGGGCTTTGAAAGTGGTTGCTATGTTAAACCTGCAATTGCTGAGGCAAATAATAAATTCAAAATTGTCCAACACGAAACTTTTGCACCTATATTATATCTTTTGAAGTATTCAGGAGAATTGCAGAATGCCTTAGATGTTCAAAATGGTGTGGTTCAAGGGCTTTCATCAGCTATTATGACTAATAACCTCAGAGAGGCTGAAATGTTTCTTTCTGTTGAAGGTTCTGATTGTGGAATTGCCAATGTTAATATCGGAACTTCAGGTGCTGAAATAGGCGGAGCCTTTGGTGGTGAAAAAGAAACAGGCGGTGGGCGTGAATCAGGCTCTGATGCTTGGAAAGTGTATATGAGAAGACAAACAAATACAATAAACTATACTGCTGACCTTCCGTTAGCACAAGGAATAAAGTTTGATCTCTAAGTGTCACTTGAAATTAGACCAAAAAAAATCGCCCCGATCCCTCGGGGCGACGTTTGGTTGAAATAAATCAACCAAAATCAACTAACCAAACCTTTTCTTAAATATTTTTAGTGCGTTTTAATATCCTAATATAATTTAAACGCAATCTCTTTCTTTTTGTTGTGGTCTTTTAAATGAATGTTCACTTTTATTTCTCTTCTTTAGTTGTCTCATAAGACCAGTGTGACAACTCATATATCTTTCAAATAACTCTTACAAAATAAATGCTTCTTTTTCTAAATTTTCACAATCAAATGTTAAAGTTTAAACATTCAATCTGCTGACATAAAACAAACCTTTATCGAATATAAACAAATCAATATTCGTGCCAACTTGAAAATAAATTCCTTGAAAAAATGTTAATGTAATATTAAAACTATTGGGAGGTGGTATCAAAAAAATTAATTCAAACCACTTACAGGCATGTACTTAAGTGTGTTTTTTTTAATTCTTATGACAAGAATAAAAAATAAGTTGCCTTAGATGTTTTTTTTTGACCACCTTTTTAAAGTGAAACTAAAAATATGAATTGTCGTTTTATATTTTTAGCTATATTCCTGTCAGGTTATAGGATAAAAAGAGATAAAAAAATATACTTTTTTCAGTTGTTTAGCGTTATTAACAAAGAGTTTAATTCTTTAAACTTTTGCTATGAAAAATATATTTATTACCCTTTGTATTCTGCTGGGTTCTGTTTCAATTCATGCCCAATCTTTTGACGGAAAAGGTGACAGTAAAATCAATATTGGTTACGAAGCCTATGGCTATGGTAATGGAATCAAGGCAACTTATGATTACGGTCTAAGTGATCTGTTCTCGGTAGGTGCTGGTGCAAGTGCCTATTTCAATAATGATGAAAATGACTATTTCATTTATGCCAGAACACATGTTCATTTGGGCATCGCTTTTGACTTTTCCTCTAAATTTGACATTTATCCTGGAGTAGAACTTGGATATCTTTCAAGCGAAAAAGTCGGTATCACCGGTTATGTAGGTTTCCGTTATTTTATAACCAAGAAAATAGGACTCTTTGCTGAGATTGGCAATAATGGATCAGTGGGCTTAAGCTTTAACGTGTAACTTAAGGCATATAAACCTTATCCAATTGTTTGATATCGGAAATCTTATGATATCCTTCAAGTCCATTTACCGCGTATTGTAAAATCGCCTCGTCATCCTGAAGATCGAAAGGGAACTTTTTTTCTTGCACGGGTGGTTTGTTGCCATATTCTGCTGCAGGGTCTTTATCCAAAATCATGTTGCCTTTTCTAAATTTAGAAAAGTTTCCGCTTATTACGAAACCATGACTATTGAACTCAGGAACAATATTATATTCATGATTCTGAAAAAATACTTTTGAAAAAGAAATATTCATTGACTGGGTACGCCCCTTAAGAGTTATTGTTGTTCCTTCAGTTCCTTGCTTACCGCCTGTCCAATAAAAATAATTTTTTTCTACAATCTGAAAAGGTGCCGAAGTATCCAAACTTTGACTTTTACAACCTATGAAAATAACTGATATAAGAATTGAAAATAAATAGATTTTTAATGATTTCATCAAGTTTTTGCTTTGATCTTTTGGTTAATAAGCTCTTTCTTTTTTTCCTTCATAAAAGTTCATAAACGCCTTGTTTACAACTTTCATTCCTCCTGGAGTTGGAAAATCTCCAGTAAAGTACCAGTCACCGGTATGATTAGGACATGCTCTGTGAAGATTCTCAATAGATTGGAAAATAATTTTTACCTCCGCATTAATATTTTCTGTTCTTAATAGATCTGCAATCTTATCAGAAATTTGCTCTGGAGTAAATGGGGCATAGATTTCCTTTACATAATTCTCAGGACGTTCTTCATGCTGACTTTCCTTACACTTTTTATAAACTTCTTCAATTAAATGATACTGATCAGTATCCTTTAAAAGCTCTAAAGTCGCTTTAAAGGCAATGAACTCATCTATTCTTGCCATATCAATTCCATAGCAATCCGGATATCTAATTTGAGGTGCAGATGAAACAACAATAATCTTTTTAGGATTTAATCGATCTAATATCTTAATAATACTCTTTTTTAGAGTAGTTCCTCTAACAATGCTGTCATCAATTATAACTAAATTATCATTTGGTCTAACCACTCCATAGGTCACATCATAAACATGAGCAACAAGATCATCCCTGCTATTGTCGTCGGTTATGAAAGTCCTTAATTTGGCGTCTTTTATAGCTATTTTTTCAATCCTAGGACGCTCTGAAAGGATCTCAGTCAACTTTTGTGCGGAAATATTTTTGTTCCCGTTTAAAATAGTTTGGAGTTTGTGCTCATTTAAGTATTCCTCAGCTGCTTCCGTCATTCCGTAAAATGAAGTTTCAGCAGTATTAGGAATATATGAAAACACCGAATTGGAGATGTCATTATTTATCGATTCTAAAACCTTTGGAAAAATATATTTTCCTAGCTTTTTTCTTTCCTGATATATCGAAGCATCACTTCCTCGTGAAAAATAAATTCTTTCAAAAGAGCATGATTTTTTTGGAAGTTGTTCCATAACCTGCTCTACACTAACATTGCCATCTTTTTTTATGATCAATGCATGAGCTCTTTCTATTTCTTTGACATCATCAAAATCGACATTAAAAACAGTTTGTATAACTGGTCTTTCTGAGGCAACCACAACCACCTCATCATCTTTATAGTAGTAAGCTGGTCTAATTCCTGCCGGGTCTCTTAAAACAAAAGCATCTCCGTGTCCTATCAATCCAGCCATTGCATATCCTCCGTCCCAATTTTTAGATGCTCTCGATAATATTCTTTGAACATTCAATTCCTTTGCGATCAAAGGAGAAGCCTCCTTTTTATTAATTCCTTTCTGTTTGAATTTATAATACAGGTCTAAAACCTCATCGTCCAAGAAGTGACCAATTTTCTCCATTACGGTAACTGTATCAGTATTCTCTTTTGGATGCTGGCCCAACTCAATCAGTTCTTTTAAAAGTTCTCCTGAATTAGTCATGTTAAAATTCCCGGCCACAATTAGGTTCTTATGCTTCCAATTGTTTTGCCTTAAAAAGGGATGAACGCTTTCAATACTATTGTTCCCAAAAGTACCATATCTTACATGGCCTAAATAAATATTTCCTAAATAAGGCATATTTGACAATTGCCAATCAAGGTCATTCACCTTGTCAGGGTGTTCAGCCATTAAACTATTAAGACGTGAATTGATCTTGGCAAATACATCCTGGATGGGTTGTTGCTCGTTCGATCTCACTCTACTAATATACCTCGTCCCAGGTTCAACATCAAATTTAATACTTGCAAAACCAGCACCGTCTTGACCTCTGTTGTGTTGCTTTTCCATTAACAAATACATCTTGTTAATACCGTAAAAAGCAGTACCGTATTTGTCTTTATAATACTGAAGTGGCTTTAGCAACCTTACCATTGCAATTCCGCATTCGTGTTTTAAAGCATCACTCATTTCTTTTGACTATTAGTGTGTTAACTCTATTTCAAATTGAGTTAGTTGTTTGAATTGTTTCAATCTCATTTGGATTTCATCCTGCCCAAGATTAACCATTCTTTCAGTTCCGAATTTTTCAACACAGAAAGAAGCAAAATTTGAACCGTAAATCACTGCCCTTTTCATATTCTCAAAAGAAATATCATGAGTACTGGCCAAATATCCTATAAAACCACCGGCGAAAGTATCACCAGCCCCTGTAGGATCAAAAATTTCTTCTAATGGAAGCGCCGGTGCAAAGAATACATCTCCATTGTGAAATAAGAGAGCCCCGTTTTCCCCTTTTTTGATAACAACATATTGAGGACCCATTGCATGTATTTTCTGAGCAGCTTTAACAAGTGAATACTCTCCACTTAGTTGTCTTGCCTCCTCATCATTTATTGTAATAACATCAGTTTTAGCAATGACCTCCATCAATTCATCTATGCTATTATCCATCCAAAAATTCATAGTGTCAAGCACTACTAATTTAGGTCTTTTAGGAATCTGATTGATCACAGACATTTGAACCGCCGGATGTAAATTACCCAGCATTAAAAAATCGCAATCATTAAAATTATTTGGCACGACTGGTTTAAAATCTGCCAAAACGTTAAGGTCAGTAGCTAGTGTCTCTCTTGTGTTAAGATTGTAGTCATATTTTCCGCTCCAAAAAAAAGTTTTCCCCTCTTTTATTACTTCTACTCCGGTCAAATCAATATTTTTATCCGAAAGCATTTGTAAATATTTTTCAGGAAAATCTCCCCCAACAACTGAAATTATTCCAGTCTCCAATCCAAAATATGAAGCAGACAACCCAATATAAGTAGCTGCACCTCCTAAGATTTTTTCTGTCTTTCCAAAAGGAGTTTCAATTGCATCAAATGCAACAGTTCCAACGATTAAAAGTTTCCCCATATCAATTCAAATTACTTATTTTTGCAAAAATAAGTTTAAAAAATGACTATTAAAGAATTACAA
>CAYMKR010000047.1:0-12385 GCA_964390865.1 uncultured Flavobacteriaceae bacterium
TGCAAAACAAGGTTCTAATTTTAGATTTCGGGTCACAGGTAACGCAACTTATTGCAAGAAGAGTTAGAGAGCTCAATATTTACTGTGAAATTCACCCTTACAATAGTAAAAAATTTGATGTAAACGAGTTTCAGGCCGTAATTCTCTCCGGGAGCCCCCATTCAGTTAGAAATGAAGATGCCCCTCATCCTGATCTATCCGAGATCAAAGGGAAGATACCGCTTCTCGGAATTTGTTATGGTGCGCAATATCTAGTGCATTTCTTTGGAGGAAAAGTAGGACAGTCAAGTTCACGAGAATATGGAAGAGCCAATTTGTCTTATGTGAATCATGGAAATGAACTTTTTGATAATATCGAAGAAGGATCTCAAGTTTGGATGAGTCATAGTGACACTATTATTGAACTACCTGAAGATTATAAAGTTATCGCAAGTACGCACGATATTGACAATGCCGCCTATACCATTGAAGGAGAGCAAACTTATGCTATTCAATTTCACCCAGAAGTTTATCATTCAAGTGATGGAAAACAACTTCTCGAAAACTTTTTAGTTCACATTGCTGGTTTGGTTCAAGATTGGACACCAAATTCGTTTGTTGAAACTACTGTAGCTAATCTTAAAGAAAAAATTGGGAATGGAAAAGTTGTACTAGGATTGTCTGGTGGTGTTGATTCAACTGTTGCGGCTGTATTGCTGGATAAGGCCATTGGAAAAAACTTGTATTGTATTTTTGTGAACAATGGATTGCTTAGAAAGAATGAGTTTGAAAGTGTTTTGGATCAATATAAACACATGGGACTAAATGTTAAAGGAGTGGATTCATCTGATAGGTTCCTTAAAAAACTTGAAGGCCTAGAGGATCCTGAATTGAAGAGAAAGGCCATTGGAAATGCCTTTATAGAAGTATTTGATGACGAGGCTCATTTAATAGAGGATGTTACTTGGCTTGCCCAAGGTACTATATATCCTGACGTGATTGAATCAGTTTCTGCTACGGGAGGGCCTTCAGCTACAATAAAGTCTCACCATAATGTTGGTGGCTTACCAGATTTCATGAAATTAAAAATTGTAGAGCCCTTAAGAACCATATTTAAGGATGAAGTAAGAAGGGTTGGCAGGAGCTTAGGTATTGATGATGAACTTTTAGGAAGACATCCTTTTCCAGGCCCAGGTTTAGGCATAAGGATTTTAGGAGATATTACTACTGAAAAGGTTAAAATGCTTCAGGAAGTAGATCATATATTTCTAGAAGGATTAAAGCGTTGGAAATTATATGATTCGGTATGGCAAGCTGGAGCTATGCTATTGCCTGTGCAATCAGTGGGTGTAATGGGAGATGAAAGAACCTATGAAAAAGCAGTCGTTTTGCGAGCAGTTTCATCAACTGATGGAATGACCGCTGATTGGGTAGACCTGCCATATAAGTTTCTTCAGGAAACTTCGAACAAAATTATTAATGGTGTAAAAGGGGTGAACCGGGTTGTCTATGATATCAGCTCTAAACCACCAGCAACTATAGAGTGGGAGTAATGTCGATTAAAACGGGCCTTGCTTTACGCAAGAAATAAGACTGGTTTCGATATTTTTAACATTGTTAATAAAAGATATAAAAAATCATATCTTTGATGAAATATCAACACTTATTTTAAGTTTAGAATTATTAGAATTTAGTACTACATGAAAAATTTAAAATTTGTATTTTTTTTATTCCTATTTGGATGCTTGAGCGTCTTGGCGCAGGATAAGAAATTTATCACTTATAAGGTAAAGCAAGGAGAATCTATTCAAAGTATTTCGAAAGCCTTATCTATCACACCATATGATTTACTTAAGCTTAATCCTGATGTTAAGGATAATGTCAGCGTTAATGATATTATCATAATCCCTAATAAGGAGTATGATCCTTTAGAGGATATTAGCAATGCTGACCTCAGAGGAATTGGTGACAAAGATATTATTGTAGATAAATTTATTTACCACGAAATTGTTCCAAAAGAGACGGTATACAGTATTATCAAAAGCTTTAATATAAGTTCGGAAGAACTGAATGAAAGTAACCCGTTTTTAGCTGAAAATGGACTGAAAATCGGGCAGGTTATCAGAATTCCGTTAAAAGTGGATGAATTAGAAGTAAATGCTAAGGATGCAAATACGCAACCTTATCTTGTAAAGCCGAAAGAGACTAAATATAGTATTACGAAAAAATTTGGTATTTCTATTGATTACTTAGAAGAATTGAATCCAAAGATTGCTCAAAATGGCTTGCAAATAGACGATGTCATTATCGTGCCATTGGAAGTATTGCCCTTAGTAGATGATGAATTTATCATATATGAAGTTGCGAAATTAGAAACGATGTATAGCATCACTAAAAAATTCGATCTGACTGAAGAAGAACTTCTTGCTCTGAATCCTGAAGTTTCTGATGGTATAAAGGAAGGAATGTTACTAAAGGTTCCGAATAACAGCATAATTCAAAAGCCAGTTTTTATCGATGAACTTCCGGAAGGGAAGGAGTTGAAAATTGCCATGATGCTGCCTTTTAAGAGCCGTAGGGATAGTTTGAATTTTAAAGGGGATAGGTTGTTAAATATTACAACTGATTTTTATTTTGGTGCCTTGATGGCTATAGATTCATTGAAAGCCCAAGGATTATCAGTTCATATGAAAGTGTTTGATACTGAAAATAGTAAGGATGTATCAAGAAAAATAAGTAACGAGGTAGAATTACAAGAATTTGACGCTATTGTTGGGCCTATGTTCTTGGGAAATGTAAAAGCTGTTTCAAATAATTTGAAATACGGGAAGCCCTTGATTATTTCACCTATATCTACAAAAGATCATTCAGATATCAATAACAATAAATTGGTTCAAGAAAGAGCTTCTTTGGAAAATCATTCAGAAGAAATGATGGATTATGTCAAAGCGAACTATGAGAATCAGGATCTTATTGTAATTAAAAATAACAGTAAAAAATCCGAACAGCAGTTTAACCGGATCATAGCTGACATCAGGGCATTGAATCCAGAGAAGGAAGTAATGATACTTGAACCTAAAGATGGCTATATCAAGCCCGATGAGTTTAAAGTTTTTAGAGATACTTTAGAAAGAAATATTGTAAACTGGTTTTTTGTGACAGATAATGAGCCTGCTTATTTGGGTGATGTTTTCAATAACTTAGGTGTCTTTCCAGAGGTTGATAGTTTAATGGTTTTTGGATTCGAAAAAGAAAGAAACCATAATAAGATTGATAATAATTTTCTGGCGAGAGTTAATTTTCATTATCCCAGTAATTCTTATATCGATTATAATGCAAAGGCATATAGAAAATTTGAGGCGGCCTATAAAAGAAAGTATTATACTTTACCCTCTTCTTATTCAGTAGAAGGTTTCGATGTTACCTATGATCTTTTGATGCGCTTGGCAAATGATTCGGATATTATTGGTCAGGGGATTTCAGAAAGGATTTCAACCAAGTATGATTTTATCGAAAACACATCTGGCGGAATACTTAATAAGGGTATCTATATTATTAAATACGATGGTTTAGAAGAAAAAGTTATGAATTCATCGAAGCAGGAAACTAACTAGTTCGGGCTAGCATAGATTTGTTTATAGGTGTGGTCAGCAAAACCAAAACCAGCTTCTTCATATAAATTGAAAACCACATCAACTCCGGCTTCCATCAATTCTTTCATTTCATCGTCATATCTTGAAATGGCGGCTACTTTTATATTACAATGAATTAAATTCAACTCCTCTATAACGCTCATATGAGTGGCATGACTTGGTGTGACAAGTATGACTAAAGGTAAATTGACAGACATATTAACCCTTTGCCAGAAATTTAGATCAGTAACGTCACCTTGAAGCACATTATTACCCATCGCCTGATGCTTTTTAATTACATCCAAACTAATGTCAATTCCTAACACATTTTTTTGATATTTTTCTGCCATGACTTTGTATACCTCTGCGCCTGTTCTTCCCATGCCAAAAACAATAACTTCTTCTTGTGCAAATACTATTGGTTCGTCCTGAGAAAGCCTGGTTTTAGTTTCGAATCTTAATAAATATTTTTGAATTTTGGCGTAGATAGGCTGTGCCTTCATGTTGAGAGGAGAAGCCATGATCATCGTAATTGACAATGAAACGGCAAAAATGATCAACCATTCCGTTGTTATCCAGCCTTTGGCAACACCGGCTGCTCCTACAATGAGTCCAAACTCACTATAATTAGCCAAACTAAAGGATGTCAAGGCTGAAGTTCTAGCTCTTAGTTTAAATCGTGTCAGTATAAAGAAAAACAGACCGAGTTTAAGGGGAATTAAAAGGGCCAATAAAATGGCTATATTAAATGCTTCCAGAGAAGGTATGCCAGAAAGGCCAATAGTTAGAAAAAACCCTACTAAAAAGAGATCTTTAAAACCCATCATTGTTTTTGCAAGTTCTTCAGCCCTTTCATGCTCAGCAAAGAGAACACCTAATACCAGGGCTCCTAAATCTGCTTTTAGTCCAACAGATTCAAACAAAGAAGCTCCGGCCATGGGTAGTAAGACTCCTAAAAGGATAAGTAGTTCGCCATGGCCCGTTTTATTAAGAATAAATGAAAATTTTCTATTCTGGATCAGTTTTGGTATAAGTAATAATAGCAGAAGAGCAAAGGCCCATATTGAAGGGGTTTTGCCCGAACTAATAGTGAGAAAGATAACTGCAAATATGTCTTGCATTACTAGTATGCCAATAGCAATCTTGCCATGAGAAGTTTTCATACTGCCAGTTTCCTCCAAAATTTTTACGGCAAAAATTGTACTTGAAAAACTAAGAGCAAAGGCAATTAAAAACGAAGTGCCAGTATCCAAGTCAGCAAATTTGGAAAAACCAATAAAGCTTAAAAACAAAATTAAGAGTCCGAAAAATAAAGTAGAAATTAGCATGTGAATTGAAGAGCCTGCCCAAATATCGGGATGGAGTAAATTTCTAACTTTTAATTTAAGCCCTATGGTAAACAAAAGCAATAAGACTCCAAAATCGGCGATGTGAACCAAGGTTTCAGTGCTTTGAACTCCAAATAGGTTTAAGGCAAAACCAGCTATTAAAAACCCCACCAAGGGAGGTAGGCCTATTTGTTTCACTGTAAAACCAAAACCAAAAGCAAATATGATCCAAAGCGGGTCCATGATAGTTTAGATATATGTTTAATTAATAATATTTAATCGGTCTTTTTTGAGGTTAAGCTTAGCCAAATCATTCCAATAATAGCGGAAATAAAGGAAGCAGCCATGATACCTACCTTAGCGATTTGCTTGAAGGACTCATCTTTAAAAGCAAGATCCGAGATGAACATAGACATTGTAAACCCGATACCTGCCAAAAAGGCGACACCATAAATTTGATTCCATTTTACTCCTTCAGGAAGGGATGCAATTTTGAATTTAACAATTAATTTTGCAAATAGTGAAATGCCAATGAATTTCCCTAATACTAGGCCACATATAATACCAATAGAAATTGGATGAATCAGCATATCAATTACTTTACCGTCGATATGTACACCTGCATTACTCAGAGCAAAAACTGGTAAAATGAAGTAGGCAGTAACTGGGTGAAGGGTGTGTTCAAGTTTTTGAAGTGGGGTATGAGCCTCGTCATTTAAATCTTGAATTTCTGAAATCAAATGGACTTGTTTTTTTGTAAGTAAAGTGCTTTTTTGATCTTTTTCTTCTTGACTAAATTTATTGAGATATTTAGTGAGTTTGGCAATGTAGCTTTCCTCACTTATTTTAGTCCTTGCGGGAATGGTTAAAGCAATTAAGACACCTGCAATAGTGGCATGAACCCCTGAATAAATGAAAGCAATCCAAACACCGGCAAATCCTATAATGGCATAAAAAGTTGTTCTTCTCACGCCTGAAAGATTAGCCGCAATTAAAATCACTAGACATATCCCCGCATAAAGCAGTTCATTATAATCTATAGATTCAGTGTAAAACACCGCGATTACCAAAACAGCACCCAAGTCATCCGCGATTGCCAAGGCAGTCAGGAAAATCTTAAGATTTAGTGGAACTCGATTTCCTAACATGGCTAAAAGACCTAAGGCAAAAGCAATGTCAGTTGCCATCGGTATACCCCAACCATTGATGTATTCGGGATAATTAATGACTGCAATAGCATAAAATGTTGCAGGTAGTAACATTCCTCCAATTGCAGCTGCTATTGGAAGGGAAGCTTTTTTTAGTGATGAAAGTTCTCCTCCCATTACTTCCCGCTTAATTTCCAAGCCAACCACAAAAAAGAATAGGGCCATCAAACCATCATTTATCCAATGATGTAAAGAAGCAACCATATCTATTTCACCCCAGATAAAACCAACTTTATATTCATGCCAAATATGGTGATATGAATCATAGAAAGAAGAATTAGCCCAATATAAGGCAGCTATGGTAGCTATGATTAGCATAATTCCACCATAGGCTTCTTCATTAATAAATTTTGATATTCTAAAAGAATTTAAGGGTTTGTTCTCCATAATTTGTTAAACTAAGAATAGGGGAGTAATCGAATAGCGCATGGATTTCCACTAATTATATAGGCATTGATAGATTTGATACTTTGATGTATTTTCAAATATACAAATAAAGGACTCACTTGAAAGTCGGAATAAAAAAAGCCTGTGTAATACACAAGCTTTCTTAATATAATGTAAACAGCTTAAACAAGCATTGTTACCGGGTTTTCTATAAAACCTTTTAAAGTTTGCAAGAAGAGAGCTCCCGAAGCACCATCAACAGTTCGATGGTCACAAGCTAAAGTAAGTTTCATTGTGTTTCCTACAACGATATTTCCTTCTCTGACAACTGGTTTTTGTACAATTGCGCCTACTGAAAGAATCGCAGAGTTTGGTTGATTGATAATACTTGTAAAATCAGTGATTCCAAACATCCCTAAATTTGAAATGGTAAACGTACTGCCATCCATTTCTTCCGGGGTGAGTTTTTTGTTTCTCGCTCTACCTGCATAATCTTTTACTTGAGAGCCAATCTGTGTCAAACTTTGCTCATCTGCAAATTTAAGGACTGGAACTAGTAAACCATCTTCTACCGCAACGGCAACACCAATATGCACATGATGGTTCTTTTTGATTTTGTCGTCAAACCATTGTGAGTTTACCTGAGGGTGTTGTTTCAATGCCAAAGACGTGGCTTTTACAACAATATCATTGAAAGATATTTTTGTATCTGGAATTGAGTTGTATTGCGTTCTAAAGGCAATGGCATTATCCATGTCGAATTCCACATTCAAGTAATAATGAGGAGCCGTGAATTTTGATTCACCTAATCTTCTTGCAATAACTTTTCTCATTTGAGAATTAGGAACTTCTTCAAAACTTTCTTGACCAGCAGGCACGAAAGGCATTTGACTAGCTCCACCTGCACCAGGTGTGTAGTTTTCAATATCTCTTTTAATAATTCTTCCACCTTCACCAGTTCCTTGGATATGACTAAGGTTTATATTTCTTTCAGAGGCCAATTTTTTTGCCAATGGTGAGGCTACAATTCTCACATTAGAATTACTATTAGCAGAAGTTGTTGGTGCCTTGACGGCTTGAGAAGTAGGAGCAGGGCTTGATGTTTGAACAACAGCAGGTTCCGATTCCTTTTTAGTTTCAGTTACTTGAGCAGCAGCAGCTTGATTCTTTAGACTTTCAGCAAAAGCAGTAATATCAGTTCCTTTTTCTCCAATTATAGCTAAAATAGCATCAACGGTTGCAGAATTTCCTTCTTCAACTCCTATATATAGTAAGGTTCCTTGATGAAATGATTCAAATTCCATGGTAGCTTTGTCAGTTTCGATTTCAGCTAGAATATCACCTTCGACAATAGGTTCACCTATTTTTTTTAACCATTTAGCTACTGTACCTTCAGTCATTGTATCGCTTAACCTTGGCATGGTAATAACTTCTACACCGGTTGGAGCTGCAATTACCTCTGAAGTACTTTTCTCTTTTTCAGGCTCAGTAACTGATTCTACAGAAGTCTCAACTTCAGCTGAACCATTAGATTGATTCAAAAGACTCTTATAATCCTCACCGTCATTACCTATTATAGCCAATAAGGAATCAACACTAGCGGTCTCTCCTTCATGTATTCCAATATATAACAATGTACCTTCATGGAAGGACTCAAATTCCATGGTGGCCTTGTCTGTTTCAATTTCAGCAAGAATATCTCCTTCTTCAATCTTGTCGCCAACTTGCTTAAGCCATTTAGCCACAACTCCTTCTGTCATGGTATCACTTAATCTTGGCATGGTTATTATTTCAGCCATATTTTTTTCTTTAATAGGATATTTAACTATTGATCTTTTTTAATTTTTTACAAGCGATGTTTTAAGAAAGGGAAACCCTTTTCTTCATAAACCATATCGTATAATTGTTGCTTTTCAGGATAAGGAGACTCATCGGCAAATTTCTCACAAGCCAAGACACGTTCTTTTACGTCATCATTAATAGCTTGAATTTGTTCATCACTCAAATATTTTTTCTCCTTGATAACCTCAAGAACCTGAGAGATTGGGTCAATCTTTTTATATTCTGCCACTTCGGCTTTTGTTCTGTATTTTTGAGCATCACTCATTGAATGTCCTCTATAACGGTATGTTTTCATTTCTAAGAAATATGGTCCGTTACCACTTCTCGCATGTGTAACAGCCTTATCCATTGCCTTAGCAACTTCAACCGGGTTCATACCATCAACTGGTTCAGAAGGCATTTCATAGGCCAAACCTAATTTCCAAATTTCTTCATGATTTGAAGTTCTTGCCACTGAAGTTCCCATGGCATAACCATTATTCTCAACGATGAATACTACAGGTAACTTCCAAGCCATTGCCATATTGAATGTTTCATGTAATGATCCTTGTCTTGCAGCACCATCACCAAAATACGTAATGGTTACTCCATCACGTCCAAAATACTTATCAGCAAAAGCAATACCTGCACCTAAAGGAATTTGACCTCCTACGATTCCATGACCACCATAGAATCCTTTCTCTTTTGAAAAAATATGCATAGAACCACCCATACCTTTTGACGTGCCAGTTACTTTTCCATATAATTCAGCCATGACTCTTTTTGGGTCAACACCCATACCGATAGGCTGTACATGATTTCTATAAGCAGTAATCATTTTATCTTTTGATAAATCGATAGCATGTAATGCACCCGCTAATACGGCTTCTTGACCGTTGTATAAATGCAGAAAACCTCTTACTTTTTGTTGGATGTATACCGCAGCCAGCTTATCTTCGAATTTTCTCCAAAACAGCATGTCTTTATACCAATTGATATAGGTTTCTTTAGTTATTTTCTTCATTTGTGATTAAATTTTTTTCAGAGAGCCAAAAATACAATTTTTTTAGATAAATAAATTCTAAATAAAACAACAAAAATCATGAATTATTGAGCTTAATGCTTCAAATTACAGTTATTGTTGATTGTATGAATGACTTCTAAGTTTTCTATTCAAAATATTATTGTTCAATATAATCTTCTATTGGGTTGCATGAGCAAATCAAATGCCTATCTCCATAAGCTTCATTTACACGTCTTACCCTAGGCCAATATTTGTTTTCAGAAATGTAATCTAAAGCAAAAGCGGCCTCTTTTCTACTATATGAATAATTCCATTCATCATCGGTTAACATACTTAGGGTATGAGGTGCATTTTTCAATACACTATCACCTCCGTCGTATTGATCGATTTCAGTTTTTATTTGAATCAGAGCCTCCGCAAATTTGTCAATTTCCTGCTTGTTTTCACTCTCTGTAGGCTCAATCATTAAAGTACCCGCAACAGGAAAAGATACAGTTGGGGCATGAAAACCAAAATCCATAAGTCTTTTGGCGATATCAGTTACTTCGATTCCTTTGGCTTTGAATTCTCTAAAATCAACGATCATTTCATGTGCTGCGAAACCTGTTTCTCCTGCATAAAGAATTTTATAGTGCTTCTCTAATCTTGCCTTCAAGTAATTTGCGTTTAAAATAGCCGTAACTGTCGACTCTCTTAATCCACTGCTGCCTAGCATTTTGATATAACTATAAGAAATTAAATCAACCATTGCAGACCCAAAAGGTGCCGCCGAAATTGCATTTATGGCATTGGTTCCACCAGTTTTGATCACTGGATTAGAAGGAAGAAATTCTTTCAAATGCCCAGCTACACAGATAGGACCAACACCTGGACCACCACCTCCATGAGGGATAGCAAAGGTTTTATGCAAATTAAGATGACATACATCAGCACCGATTTTCGCAGGATTTGTAAGTCCGACTTGTGCATTCATATTGGCGCCATCCATATATACTTGACCTCCATGTTCATGTATAGTTCTGGTAATTTCTCTAATTTCAGATTCGAATACACCATGCGTTGAAGGGTAGGTCACCATAAGTGCAGCAAGATTGTCTTTGTGCAAAATTGCTTTCTCCTTTAAATCTTCTAGGTCAATATTTCCAGATTCAGAAGTTTTGGTAACCACAACTTTCATTCCAGCCATAACCGCAGAAGCAGGATTGGTTCCGTGAGCAGAAGCCGGAATCAGGCAAATATTTCTATGCTCCTGTTGATTCGACTTGTGAAATGCCCTGATCACCATTAAACCTGCATATTCTCCTTGAGCCCCAGAATTTGGTTGTAAGGAAGTTGCAGCAAAACCCGTGATCTCATTGAGTTGCGCTTCTAACTCTTTCAACATTTCGTGATAACCTTGGGCTTGGTTCACTGGCACAAATGGGTGTATTGAATTCCAATTGCTTGTGCTTAATGGCAACATTTGAGTCGCTGCGTTTAATTTCATTGTACAAGACCCTAGCGAGATCATAGAATCAGCCAGAGAAATATCTTTTCTTTCCAAGCGCTTGATATAACGCATCATTTCAGTTTCTGAATGGTACTTTTCAAATACCTCATGCGTTAGAAACAAGGAGGTACGCTGTAATTCATTTGGAATAGACAAACTTACCGGGCAATCTGTTATCTTAAATGAATAAAGGTTTTCGGCTTGAGCTAAAATATCGATGATTTGCTCGATATCTGCATCTGTAGTAGTTTCATTTATTGAAATACTGATGGTGTGATGATCAATATAATTGAAATTGACTTCTTGAGCCTCAGCAAGAACTTTCAATTTATCTGAATTAGTAACTTTAATTTTTAATGTGTCAAAAAAGGCTTTATTTTCTTGTTCCAGCCCAAGTTTCAAAAGCGCTTGATCTAAAATATTGGTCAGGGAATGAATTTGTCGTGCAATATATTTGATGCCATCACCTCCGTGATAAACTGCATACATTCCTGCCATTACGGCAAGAAGCACCTGGGCAGTACATATATTGGAAGTTGCTTTTTCTCTTTTGATATGTTGCTCTCTTGTCTGCAAGGCCATTCGCAGAGCTCGATTTTCATCAACATCCATAGTAACACCTATTATTCTTCCAGGAATTAACCTCTTGTAGGTGTCATGAGTCGCGAAAAAGGCTGCATGAGGTCCTCCAAAACCAAGAGGGATCCCAAAACGCTGTGTGGTTCCAACGGCAACATCAGCTCC
The DNA here is from genome assembly GCA_964390865.1 of uncultured Flavobacteriaceae bacterium. Taxonomy (GTDB): domain Bacteria; phylum Bacteroidota; class Bacteroidia; order Flavobacteriales; family Flavobacteriaceae; genus Lutimonas. Next base: position 11,613 of record CAYMKR010000047.1, read on the forward strand.
CATTTCGGCGGGGGATTTTAAAATTGCTAAACTCAAGATGTCGGCTGCTATGACAGCTTTGATTTCGAAAGAATGAGCTTCTGATATAAATTGTGTATAATCAAAGATCATCCCATCTTTTGCAGGGTATTGAAGTATACATCCATAAAAGTCTTCATTCAAAGAAACTTTTCTATGGTCACCATGTATCAATTCTATTCCAAGTGGCTCGGCCCTTGTGATGAGTATATCTCTGGTTTGAGGTAAAAGTTCTTCGGAAACGAAAAATTTACTGGACCCATTTTTTTTCTGATTTCTGCTTCTGCCATTCCATAGCATAATCATGGCTTCAGCTGCTGCAGTTCCTTCATCAAGAAGTGAAGAGTTGGCAAGAGGAAGACCCGTAAGATCAGTTATAACAGTTTGAAAATTCAGAAGCGCTTCTAGCCGACCTTGCGAGATTTCAGCCTGATAAGGTGTATAGGAAGTATACCAACTTGGATTTTCAAAAATATTTCTTTGAATCACAGCTGGAAGTGTGGTCGGATGATACCCCAGACCTATATATGACTTAAATTGTTTATTCTTATTACCAAGTTTCTGAATATGTGAAGCAAACTCGTTTTCACTCATTGCCTCAGGTAAGTTTAATGCTCTCTTTAACCTAATATCATTAGGTATCGTGTTGAAGATCAATTCATCAAGTGAATTGACACCAATAGTATCTAACATCTCAGATACTTCATTCTGGCCTGGTCCAAGATGACGTAAAACAAAAGAATCTGTTCGCATAA
>CAYMKR010000048.1:0-12314 GCA_964390865.1 uncultured Flavobacteriaceae bacterium
ACTGAAATTCAACGTTTAAGACTCCATCACCTAAATGTTGAATTGAAGCATCATTATTTGACCAAATCATTTTTGAATCTCTGATGTTGTCAAGTATGATGAAGGCATCTTGACCAGGAATTTTGTTTTGTATTCCGCTTTCAAGGTCATAAAATAACTTTGAGCCTTTTTCTATGGTATAAAACGATTTATTACCTTTTGATAACATTTCAGTTACCCAAACATTTGGGCTATAACCTTCCTTCTCCATCATGGCAATACCTTCTTCAACGCCAATAGCATCCCAAATTTGAAACGGACCATGTTCCCATCCAAATCCAGCTTTCATTGCATCATCAATCCGGAAGAGTTCGTCAGAAATTTCAGGTATTCTATTCGAAGAATAAGCAAAAATCGCAGAAAGCGTTTTTCTAAAAAACTCTCCTGCCTTATCTTTTCCTTTCACAAGTACTTTAAATCGGTCAATTACCTTTTCGACAGTTTTTGTATTACCTAGGGTAGCAAATGATACCTTATTAGATTTGCGATACTCAAGGGTGTTAAGATCAAGTACGAGAATTTCTTTTTTTCCGCTGCTGTCAACATTTTTTTTATAAAACCCCTGTTGGGTCTTACTTCCCAGCCATTTATTATTTAACATGGTATTGACATAGTCAGGAATCACAAAACTATCATGCATTTCGTCATCTGGGGCATTTTGGGCAACCCCATTGGCAGTATGCACCAAAGTGTCGAGCCCTACAACATCTATAGTTCTGAAAGTTGCTGATTTCGGCCTTCCGATTACTGGGCCGGTCAATTTATCCACTTCTTCAACTGTTAAGCCCATCTCTTTTACAATATGAAATAAACTCATTATCCCAAAAACACCAATGCGATTACCTATAAAGGCCGGCGTATCTTTTGCAAGAACCGTGGTCTTACCAAGAAATTTTTCGCCATACATCATCAAAAAGTCTGTAACTTCTTGAGAACAAGATGGCCCGGGAACGACTTCGAAGAGCCGTAGATACCTCGGTGGATTAAAAAAATGAGTAACAGCAAAATGTTTCTGAAAGTCTTCGCTTCTTCCTTCATTCATGAATTTGATAGGAATCCCAGAGGTGTTTGAGGTAATCAGACTCCCTTGTTTTCGAAATTTTTCAATTTTCTCAAAAACCAACTTTTTGATATCAAGTCTTTCAACTACAACCTCAATGACCCAATCAGCATCTTGAATGCCAGAAATGTCATCCTCCAGATTCCCGGTAGATATTCTTGAGGCAAAAGCCTGATCATAAATAGGTGAAGGTTTAGATTTCAAGGCAGCTTTTAGGCTGTCATTCACTAGTCGATTCCGGACTTGAGGGCTTTCTAGAGTCAGATTTGCTTTTGCTTCTGCTTTACTAAGTTCGCGAGGAATAATATCTAAGAGCAGTACTTCGACTCCGATATTTGCAAAATGACAGGCAATACCAGAACCCATGATTCCGGAGCCTATCACCGCTACTTTCTTAATATGTCTTTTTTTCATTAGATTTAATTAAAGCTTAGTTCTTAATCGTTAAATATTGATTTTTGATAAATGAGTTCTTTGATCAAATCTGTCACCTCAAAAAAGTGTTCAATTTTTTGTTGATCAATATTGTCCTTTACTTTTTGATTGAATTTGTAGACAGACGATTTTGAGATTTCTCGTTTTTCATTACCTAGTTCGGTAAGTTTTATAAAAACGCCTCTTCCGTCTTCTGGGTTTTTCTCCCTAAAGATCAAACCTCTTTCTTCCATGCTATTTAGGGTTCTGGATAAACTAGTGGCTTCCATTCCCATAGACGGTCCAAGTGCCGTTGAAGCTGTGCCATTTTCTGCATCAATATATAATAGTGCCATTGCCATTGCCATCGTACTATCATGTTTTGCAGCCTGTTCATTATAGGTTTTTGCAAGCGCCTGCCATGTGGCTCTTAAAGCGTGATCTATAGTTTTTTCTTTTTGCATATGCCAAATATAACAAAAAATACTATGCATGCATAGTATATTAAAAAAAATTTACTTTTTAAAAATAAATATTGTAAATTGATACCATAACTACAGCATAACCATTCAAATCACATTTTTATGAAAATACGCGAATTAATAGGGAAAATTACACTTCAAGAGAATATCAGCCCCATTGAACGAAACAAGGTTAGTGGTACATTTGTAATTCACATTCCGAATCCATTGGCTTCCTATTATAGTCGTTTTACTGAAGTAAATCGACCAAATTCAATCGTTTTGATAACTAAAAACCCTGTATCATTTGAAAGAATACTAAGGGCGACAAAATCTATTAATCACAAACACAAACTAACATTAGATGGAGCAAAATGTGAAGTGTCGATAGGTAGAAATAAGTATAGTGGTATTCGTGTCATGGGAATTGATCGCTATACAAATATTGATAAAGTGCAAACTGCTTATCAAGAAGAAGGATTTGAATTCCATAAGAATGCCAGATTGAGTAAAGGTACTGATGCCATTATCAGAGTGAATAAATTTTTTAGCATTATTGATATAGAAGAGGGCATATACCAATCACCTAATAACAAGGATAGGTATTATTTTGAGGTGCCTAGGTATATGAAATGGGAGGAATTTAGAGAGATTACTTTTGATGTTAAAAATAATATTTCTGTTACAAATTATGATATAGCCAGGGGTATTATCTATGAGAAAGACGGAATAACAGATGTTCTTAGGGTTCTAAAACCCAATTTATCACTAGATATGGTTCGAAATATTCGTGAAAAATACATTGATAGACTTAGCTAGATAATTTAATACCTTTTTCGACGTTCATTTTACTATATTTGAATTCTTAAATTTCTTCTATGGATCAAATTTTAGTGGCCGAAAACATCGTAAAGAATTTCGGATCCTTTAAAGCTTTGAATAAGGTTTCCTTACAGGTTCCTAAAGGAAGTATTTTCGGTTTATTAGGTCCAAACGGAGCAGGAAAAACCACATTTATCAGGATTATCAATCAAATCACTATGCCAGATGAAGGTATGGTATGGTTTGATGGGAAACCCTTGGCTCCAGATGATGTTCATTATATTGGATATTTACCTGAGGAGAGAGGCTTATATAAGCGCATGAAAATTGGAGAACAAGCCCTTTATTTAGCCCAACTTAAGGGAATGTCAAAACAAGAGGCCAAGAAGAAATTAAAATTTTGGTTTGAAAAATTTGAAATCGGACCCTGGTGGAATAAGAAAGTTGAAGAACTTTCTAAAGGAATGGCGCAAAAATTACAATTCATTATTACGGTTCTTCACGAACCAAAATTATTAATTTTTGATGAACCATTTACTGGTTTTGATCCGATCAATGCTAATTTAATCAAGGATGAAATTCTCAATTTAAGAAATCAAGGAGCGACGATTATTTTTTCAACACACAGAATGGAGTCTGTAGAGGAATTGTGTGAATATATTGCCCTAATACACCAATCTAATAAGGTTCTTGATGGTAAATTGTTGGATATTAAAAAACAATACAAAACCAATACTTTTGAAGTCGGCTTATCTGTAATTGATAAACCTGCCTTGCAAATTGACCTAAAAGAGAAGTTTGAAGTGAGCCCTGCTAGTTTTAAGACACTTGATGATGACCTAAAATTGAACATTAGGTTAAAAAATGGCAACGCTTCATCTGATCTCATTAGATATTTGAATAGCAAGGCGTCTATTACACATTATAAGGAAGTAATACCAAGTGTCAATGATATTTTTATTCAAACCGTTCATCAGAATTCATAGCTAAAAATCGCAAAACAGTTGCATGAAAAAGTTAAGACTAATCATTGAGAGAGAGTTTCTAGCCAAAGTTAGGAATAGAACCTTTATTGTAATGACTTTTTTAAGTCCTATTCTCATGATAGGCATGATTGCTCTTGTTACCTTGTTAACTAAAAATAGTTTTGAGAAAAAAGGGGCCATCGCCTATGTAGATGACTCTGGTGTTTTTTCTGGAGATGATTTTAATAAAGATAAATCCATAATTTTTGAAAACTTAACAGAGATTGGTCTTGACAAGGCAAAGATTCTTGTTCGAGAATCTTCACAAGAAGGGCTATTGTATATCCCTGCGGGAGAAGAAATGGATGACATTGCAAGGAATATTCAATTTTTTTCTGAGGATTCTCCAAGTATGATTACTATTTCAACTTTAGAATCCATTTTAGATAAAAAGTTGGAGAATGAAAAAATGAAGCAATTGGGTATTGACCTGATAAAACTTGAGAATTCAAGGGTTGATATAGATATCAAAATGTCAAATTTTAGTGGTATAAAATCTTCTAAATTGATCAATGGAATAAAGATAGGAATAGGCATGGGGGCAGGATACCTGATCATGATGTTTATCATTATCTACGGGGCAATGGTAATGAGAAGTGTTATAGAGGAGAAGACCAGTCGCATTATTGAGGTAATTATATCTTCAGTGAAACCATTTCAATTAATGTTGGGAAAAATTTTAGGAACTGCTGCTGCTGGATTGACTCAGTTTATTATATGGGGTTGCATCTTGGTGCTCATATTTGTTGGCAGCTCTTATTTTTTTGGTGTTGATTTACATCAAAATGGGGTTGGAGCTCAACAGTTAGGTGTGGAACATATGGATAGATTGGCCCAAAATGACACACAACTTATTTATGATGAATTAATGAGTCTGCCACTTGTTAGTACATTCATATATTTTATATTATATTTTCTTATGGGTTATTTATTATATAGCTCATTATATGCCGCGATAGGGGCTGCAGTGGATAATGAAACAGATACACAACAGTTTATGCTGCCGATAATGTTGCCCTTGATGTTGGGTGTTTATATTGGTTTTGCCACAGTGATCAATGATCCGCATGGGACAGTGGCGACAGTGTTTTCATTGATTCCTTTTACGTCTCCAATTGTAATGTTGATGAGAATTCCGTTTGGTGTTCCGTGGTGGCAAATTTTAATTTCTCTTAGCTTGCTTGTGTTAAGTTTTTTAGGTATCGTATGGATTGCGGCTAAAGTTTACCGAGTTGGTATTTTGATGTATGGAAAAAAAATAAATTATAAAGAACTTATAAAATGGATTCGTTATTAACCACCATTTAATTAATAGTTGAAGATGTCAAGAATATTAATAGTTGAGGATGAGGATGCGATCAGAAGGGTTTTGATCAAAATCATTAAGAACGAGAATAGCACCTATGTAGTTGAAGAAGCAGCTGACGGTCAAGAAGGCTTTGAAAAAATTGAGGCAGCAGATTATGATTTGGTTCTTTGCGACATTAAAATGCCCAAAATGGATGGAGTGGAAGTACTTGAAAAAGTTCAAGCTATTAAACCTGAAATTCCCTTTATTATGATTTCTGGTCATGGAGATTTAGAAACAGCTGTTGAGACGATGCGTCTTGGTGCCTTTGACTATATTTCTAAACCGCCGGATCTGAATCGCTTATTAAATGCCATTCGTAACGCCTTGGATAGAAAAAAACTTGTTGTTGAAAATAAGCGGCTGAAGAAAAAGGTAGATAAGAGTTATGAAATGATTGGTGAAAGTGAAGAAACAACAAGAATCAAAAATATTATTGATAAAGTTGCCCCAACTGAAGCCCGCGTCTTAATCACTGGAGAGAATGGCACAGGTAAGGAGTTGGTAGCCCATTGGTTACATCAAAAAAGTGATCGTTCAAAGAATTCTATGATAGAGGTGAATTGTGCAGCAATTCCCTCTGAATTAATTGAAAGCGAGCTGTTTGGTCATGTAAAAGGATCTTTCACCGGTGCAAATAAAGACAGAGCGGGAAAGTTCGAAGCTGCTAATGGTGGAACTATTTTTTTAGATGAAATAGGTGATATGAGTCTTTCAGCTCAGGCAAAGGTCTTGAGGGCTTTACAGGAAAATAAAGTAAGTAGGGTTGGGAGTGATAGAGATATCAAAGTGGATGTAAGAGTCATTGCCGCTACAAATAAAAACTTAAAAAGAGAAATTGCCAAAGGAAGGTTTAGAGAGGATCTTTACCATCGATTGGCTGTAATATTGATTAATGTACCATCATTAAATGAAAGAATAGATGATATCCCTATCTTAGTGAATCATTTTTCTGAAATAATTGCAGCGCAACAAGGGAATTCGATAAGGTCTTTTTCAGCAGGAGCTTTAGATTTATTAAAAACGTTTAAATGGACCGGAAATATTCGCGAATTACGAAATATCGTTGAGCGTTTGACTATCCTCGGAGAAGAAGTGATTACTGAAAAGGACGTACGATTATTTGCGAATAAATAAGTAGATCTTTCAATTAGCTCCCAATTATTATTTGTTTCCTTGTTTACCTTTTTTATATTGAGATAATAGCCTTTTGTTGAAATTCATTTCGGCGTGATAAAGGGTGAGTAATTTCTTTGGGCTAAGCGTTTTTGATAGTGCCTTATACATATCTTCTCTAGTTTTAGATACCTCTTTCTCTGACGCGAGTAACACATTTAACGTTTTTGAAGCCTCTTCATCAGAAAGTGCCTCAGGCCCACCCATCTCTTTGATTCGGGATCTCTCTTTTCTCATCTTTTCAACTCTTAAGCTGAATATTTTTTTGCCATATTCATTATATATAGGCCAGAATTCCTCAGCTTCCTTTGAACTGAGATCTAACTCTTCCGTGATATAGGCTATTTTGTATGCCTTAATTCGTTCTTTTCCTCTTTCTTGTGCGATAATCCCAACTGAAAGCATTAGGGCCATTATGGCTATGATTAATGTCTTGTTCATTGTATTAGTTTTCTATTATTAAACTCTCAATATCTATAAAATCCAGATAATCATTTACTGCCTCATCAGAGTAAAAAGGATGTTCCAATTCTATATCGCTAAACGCTTCAGCAATTTCATAAGTATCAAAGGAAATTAGATCCTCATCCACCCAACTCGCCACTTCTTCACTTTGCAAAACGATTTGATCTAGATTATGCTGCCCTTTGTTCATAAACTGAATTCCAAAAAACAATAATATGGATGCTGCAATCGATAGGGAAATAAAACTTAGTCTGCGTACTTTTGAAACACGCTTCTTTGTGTCAAGGGATTTAATTACCCTTGTTTCAACTTCTTTAAAATAATCAATAGGAACTTTAAATCCAGTGTCTTTTCTCTGAGTCTTTAATTCATTAGGTCTAATAATAACTAGCTTTTTTAATGACTTCTTTTCTGCCACTTTTTTAGCCAATCTATCCTCCAATTTATCAAAATAATCTTCAGGGGTCTTAAAGCCTGAACCAGATAAATTTAATTTATTTAATATGTCTTTATGATCTTTATCCATTTTTATTATTGATTGGTGACATATGCCTCAATTTTTTTCCTTGCGTGATGATAAGATGCTTTTAATGCACCAACTGAAGTTTCAAGAATATCAGACATATCGTCATATTTCAATTCATCAAAGTATCTCATATTAAAAACCAATTGTTGCTTTTGAGGTAATTTTGCAATAGCTTTTTGCAATTTTAATTGAATCTCATCTCCGTCAAAATACACATCTGCTTCTAAATTTTCAGCTCTTTGTTCACCTAAGCTTTGAATGTCTGCACCTACTTGTTTCGATTTTTTATTCAAATAACTAAGGGCTTCATTAGTTGCTATGCGATACATCCATGAAAAGAGTTTGCTTTCACCTTTAAAACCTTCAATATGTTTAAATACTTTTATGAAAGTGTTTTGCAATACATCATCGGCGTCTTCATGATTTAAAACAATCTTTCTAATATGCCAATAAAGACGTTCTTTATGAGTTGAAATAAGCGTGCGAAAGGATGCTTCCCTTGTTGAGGGATCCTTGAGTTTTACAATAAGAACTTCTTCGTCTAGCACTTATGTTTATATATTAAGACTAGTGATTTTCAGAAAGGTTTAAAGTTCAATAAAAAAAATGAATATAATCTTGAAAAGATCTAAAATCTCATAGCGATTTTTAGATTAAGAACCCTTCCTGTCAAATAGTTAGGAATGGCGACGTAGCGATTAGATGAGACGTCTTTTACCCAAGTATTTGAAATTGTATTTTGATTGTCAAACATATTAAACAACTCCAAACCCGCAGATAATTGCTTGAATTTTTTTTGCCATTGGGCTTTTGGGGGGTTATTGATGTCAACAAAAACATAGGATATTCCAATATCTGATCTAAAATAGGCTTTTAATCGATTCTGGTATTGGTATGGATCAGCGTAAGAAGGGGAGCCCCCTGGAACACCTGTATTATAAACTAAATTTAAATACATTCTTAAACTAGGAACAGAAGGAACATAATCCTGAAAAAGAAGGGCAAATTTAAGTCGTTGGTCTGTAGGTCTTGAAATATAGCCTCGGTCTTCAATATTTTCTTCAGTTTGAAGGTACCCAATACTAAACCAAGATTCGGTTCCAGGAACAAATTCTCCGTGCAGCCTAAGATCCACTCCAGCTGCATAGGCAATGGCATTGTTTTTTGCTCTATAACGGATTTTTACATTATCAATGGTGAATGGGTTGACATCTGTTAAATTCTTGTAATATATTTCGCTTATAAGCTTGAAAGGTCTGCCCCACATGGCAAAACTATAGTCGTGCCCTAAAACAATTTGAACTGACTTTTGCGCCTTTACTTCGGGATGAACTGTTCCAACTGAATCCCTTAGTTCTCTGTAAAATGGAGGCTGGTAATACAAGCCACCGGAAACTCTAAACAGCATATCATGGTTCCAATTAGGTTTGATCGAAAACTGGCCACGAGGGCTTATTACGGTGTGATTATCTGACACCAACCCATCTCCGCTTACTTCCCAATGCTGCGCTCGTAATCCTAGATTATACCATACTGTATGGTCTTTTATGTTCGACTTTTTACTCCATTGGGCAAACCCTGATATTCTTTGAATGGTAACATCATTCGTTGCATTCACATTTATATAGGGTTCAATAGGCCCAGTAAAAGGAGCGTAAGGCTCGTCATTTCTAGGCAGTAAATTTGGCGGTCTGAGTGAAAAACCTGAAGAATCAACTACTTGCCATTCGTTAATTCTGTCTTTTATATTTTCATGTTGATATTTTGCTCCAAACTCAAACAGGTTGGAATCTTTTCTCCAATCAGCTTTCAGCCTAATATTGCTGATCTGAGCTTTTAAATTATTTCTTGCATGGTCTAATTGTGAACCAATTGATTGAAGAAAATCAGTATCTTCGAAGTCATCCGGACCAAAATCAGCATTTGCATCACCCAGACCATAGGAAGACAGGATATCGTAATATTCTTGCTCCTTAGTGTTATAAGATGAGGCTGTTAATGAAATCGATACCGCATCTGAGAATTGATAATTTCCTTTAAGAGCAGCAAATAAAGTTTCGTAGCGATCTTCCTCTTTGCCCTGATAATTCACGACAAGAGATAAGGGGTTTGTTAAGGTTCCAAAATTAGTTTGTCTTGAAATAGGAGTGAAGTCATAATTATTCAATGAATAACTTCCCAAAAAATCAAGTGAGAATTTTTCAGTAAAATCGTAAGAGAGGTAGGCCTGAATATCTGTAAAATTTGGATTAAAATTAGCATTTAAGTCATTGCTATTTAGAAACAGGCTATTATTTCTATACCTCGCTCCAACAAGTGCCTTGAATTTTTCATTCTTTGACAGGCCTTCAACTGAAAGAGATGCCCCAAGAAAACTGGCCTCGAAACTTACACCAAAACGAGACGGTTTACGGTAAGTTATATCAAGGACGGAAGAAAGTTTGTCTCCATACTTGGCCTGAAAGCCACCGGCTGAAAAATCTACATTCTGTGTCAATTCAGGATTTACAAAACTCAATCCTTCTTGCTGGCCTGATCTTACTAAAAACGGTCTGTATATTTCAATTCCATTGACATAAACCAAATTTTCTTCAAAACTTCCGCCTCGAACATTATATTTTGTACTGAGTTCGTTATTGAAATTGACACCTGGCAATGTTTTCAGGACGCTCTCAATCCCTTGATTAGCACTGGGTATTATTCTCGCAGTTTGGCTGTCAATAGTAACAATACCTTCAGTACTCGCTCTGGGGTCAATGATGATTACTTCATCTATAGATTCGGTTTTGTAAAACAGGCGTGGTGAAAAATAAAGTGTTTTACCTCGATTGACTCTGAAAGTTTTGGAGAAACTATTATAGGAAATATGACCATACCTTATGGTTATATTTTTGCCTGCCGGAATAATGATTTCATAGGCTCCACTTTCATCTGTAACTGTTCCAAGGCTACCGATACTTACTGTGGCATTCTCTATGGGATTATTTATACTGTCTAAAACCTTCCCTTTGATGGTGGCTTTTTGTCCTGATAGCAATTGCGTCGAAAGGCTAAAAATAAAGATGATTAGAAACTTTGCTTTCAAGGGATTATCAAGGTTTAATTCTTCTTGTTAAATGTGGTTGTAAATGTAGTGGAATTATTAACATTATCTGTTACAACTACTCTTAAATTGTGCAGTGTTCCTTCCAGTTTCTTGTCGCTAAAATCATAGCTAAGAGTCCCATTTTTAGGATTGAAGGCCATGCGAATCCATTCCCCGTCAAGTTCAGCTCTATATGTTTTTATTCCTGAACCTTTATCGTGAATCTTAACCTTTAAGGTTGAAAACTTGGTTAACCATTGTTCATTTTTAAAGCCTACAGTTCTAATTGTAGGACTCACGTTATCAGATAATAATGTATAATCACCTAAATTTTTACTTACGGTATATAAATTGTTATCTTTCCTTTTGGTACTGACATAATATAACTTACCATATTTGTTTTTTTTAGCAATATGCAAGGTCTTTAATTCTTCTTCAGGATAGTTAGATATGTCAAATGATAGCCTGAAACTTTTGTGAACCGGAACACTGCTATTGTGAAGCTTGACGATACCGTCTTTATTCGCATAATCAAAATAGAAATCTTCGTAAAAAATATTTTTAGGAAAAGTCACAGTGACTAATGAATCACTTATTCGGTTAGGTTGATTGGCCTTGAAGAAATAGGGTGTTTTTACAACGACTTTAGGAATAATAATTGAATCTTTTTTTCCTTTGACAGGGATGATAAGCTTTGTCTTATTCCCTTCAAAGTCTTTGGCAATGATCGAAATGGTATACTCTAAACTATCCTTAATATTGATAAAACCATCATTTTCTAGTTTTTTATACAGACTCAAATTATTTGATTCATGCTCCACAAAACATTTCTGTACTCTTTGTTTTAACTTAATAAGTCTTTGATAATCTATAAATGAATTTATAAATCTTGATTCATCGAAGGAGAACTTATTAACTGTAAATTGAAAAACTTTTTCTCCATTAACAGACATTTCAAGTGAATATAGTCCATTTCTGTTTAGAGCCCCATCAAGTCTGTCGTAAGCATTTATTCCGAAACCAATTTCCCCATGCGCATAAATGGTATTGGCTAGCAGATCTCCGTCATATTGTCGGCTAAACACTACCTGAACATTTTTTGATGATTGATTCACCTGGGAACTATCATTTCGAGAATAGGCAAATGCATTCTGAATTGTTGGATTTTTGTGATCAGGCACTGTAATGCCAAAAAGCATCGGATTTAAAATATTTGATTTAACATCCCTAATTTCATAATGAAGATGTGGGCCGCCTGAGCTGCCTGAATTGCCACTAAGCGCTATTAATTGCCCTTGTTTTACGATAAGTTGGTCAGGTTTAGGATAAAGTCTTATGGAATAACTTTCATTTTTGTATTGCATTTTACGCACATAGGCGTCTATTTCAGGTGAAAACTTTTGCAAATGACCGTAAACAGTAGTATATCCATTGGGATGAGTGACATAAAGCGCATTTCCATAGCCCCATAATGAGACATTTATTCTCGAAACATAACCATCAGCTGAAGAAAGAACTTTGTGTCCTACAACCTTTTGCGTTTTAATATCAAGACCAGCATGAAAATGATTGGTTCTCAATTCACCAAAAGTACCTGACAACACAAGTGGTATTTCTAGTGGGTTTGTAAAATAACCTTCAGGGAATTCATTTTGTGAAAAAATAAAATTTACAAACCCTAAAAATAAAATGGTGAATATTTTCTTGCGCATAATTGCGCTAAAATAATAATAAGAGGCGATAAAAAAAATGAATATTTTAATTGATTATGATTCAATAATTTGTCCAACTTTTTATGGATTTATGGTAAAATAGTTGTTTTATAGAATCAACTATGCTAAATTTGTTGCAATTGTTTGATTCTTTGAGTTGATGAATAAATTATTTGAAATA
>CAYMKR010000049.1:0-11748 GCA_964390865.1 uncultured Flavobacteriaceae bacterium
TCTTTGAGAAGTCATCTTCTATGGTAGCATAAATATAAACTCCAGGTCCTGGTTTAGCACCTACCGCATATTCCACAATCCCGCCCAATTCTCTCATTTGGTCTATATCATATAGATCTTTCATGTCATCAACATGTTTATCTGTATAATATCCTAGCATTCCTCTTTGAGCAACTTTCATTCCTGTTGCATTTGCAATACAGGCCTGCTCAAATGAAATTTTTGTTCCATCCGCAAAACTTGTAACCATTTCGGGTGTCATATTCCATTGCGCTGCGAATGATTTCTGTGTAGTTGGGTTGCGGTAACGGTCTTGTAATCCCTTTATATTACCACATAACAACGGATTAAACCCCATTGATTTCACCTGCCTGTATAAATTTAAAGTCACCCCTGGTTGATCACCTTCGGCAACAGTATATCTTACCCCAGATTGCTCAGCCTTATACTTCAATATAGGTCCAATTGTTGCATCAATCTCTGCATTAAATGACAATACATGTTTTCCACTTTCAAATGCTTTCAGGATAGTTTTAGTAGCAAATTCAATCGTTCCTGTTACTTCAATTACAACATCAACATCATATGCTTCGCAAAGCACATCAATGTTTTGAGTTAATACCATTTTTTGAAGTTCCCGAGCGCTTTTATACTGGGCATTAGACTCAGCAATTGCATAATTTTCAATTCCCATGCTTCGAACTGCGTTCTCTGCTTTGGACAAAGTTCTATTGTACACTACAACAACTTCTATTCCAGGAGAATATCTAATAATTTGATTAATAATTCCTTGCCCCATAATTCCAGCACCGATCACAGCCACTTTAATTGGGTTATTTTCAGCCTCTCTTTTTTGTAAGGCGGTATCTACTAAAATCATAAAATGTTTTTTAAATCAAAATTTGGGTGCTTGCTATCTTTAAGCGATATTTCTTTGACAATTTCGGGCCATTCAATATTAAAAGCAGGGTCATTCCATTTCAACCCAGCTTCCTTATCCTTATTGTAAAATTGTGTAACTAAATAGTAAACTTCCGAATTATCTTCTAAGGTTAGAAAACCATGAGCAAAGTTTTCAGGAACATAAATCATTTTATGATTCTTATCAGTTAATTTGACCCCATGCCACTTTTTAAAAGTACTTGACTCTGGCCTTAAATCAATTATAACGTCATAAACAGCTCCTTTTGTACATCTAACAAGTTTGGTTTCCTGAAAAGGATTTCTTTGAAAATGCATTCCTCTTAAAGTACCTTTATTTGCACTCAAGGACACATTTGATTGGACTATATTGGTATTCAACCCATGTGCTTTCAATTCTTTTTCACACCAGAGTCTTCCAAAAAAGCCTCTTTCATCCTCAATTTTTTGTACTTCAATTTCAAATGCACCTTTCAAAGGAGTTTCTTTAAAAATCATATCGAACTAAATATTTACTTTTTCTATAAACCCCTTTGAATAACTCTCAATTTGTTGAGTCGTTAATTCTTTAATTTTATCAGGGTATTCATTACTAAACTTATACCATTCAATTGTTTTTTTGATGGTAGTAGAAAAATCCCAAACAGGATTCCAATTCAAAATCTGAGTGGCCTTATCAATATTTAAATTTAATAAAAATGCCTCATGTACGGCCTTTTCCTTATTATATTTCCATGATCCTTTCCAATGCAGAAGAACCTCATTAACTAAAGTCTCAACTGTTTTATTTGAATAACTATAAGGACCAAAATTAAAGGAAGTACAAAATTTGGATATTTCTTCATTTTTAGCATTCATTAATTTGGATCCTAATAACAAATACCCTCCTAAAGATTCCAAGACATGCTGCCAAGGCCTTGTCGCCAAGGGGTTTCTAACTTCAATTGTTTTATTTTGTTGTAAGGCTCTTATACAGTCTGGTAATATTCTATCCTTTGACCAATCTCCACCTCCAATAACATTTCCAGCTCTTGCAGATGCTAACTTCACACCATGCTCAGCATATCTTTCAGGATGAAAAAATGAGTTTCGCCAAGATGAAATCACAATTTCTGCGGCCCCTTTACTTGCCGAATATGGATCAAATCCACCTAAAGCATCATTTTCTCTATATCCAAAAATCCATTCCTTATTATCGTAACATTTATCAGATGTGATAACAACGACGTTTGTTTTTAACTCTAGTTGTCTTATCGCCTCAAGTAAATTAGCCGTTCCATTAACATTGATTTCTAAGGTTTCTAATGGAGATTCATAGGAATCCCGAACCAAGGCCTGTGCTGCCAAATGAAAAATAATATCCGGCTGAATCTCTTTCAAACTTTGTTTAAGCTTTTCAAAATCACGTATATCCTCTATTTGGCTATGTACATCTTTGTCAGTTTGCAATTGATTATACAATGAAGGAAGCGTTGACGGCTTCAAGGCATAGCCATATACTTCAGCCCCAAGAGAGAGCAACCATTGGCTTAGCCAACTCCCCTTAAATCCAGTATGTCCGGTAACAAATACTTTTTTATCCCTGTATATATTTAACATCCTATAACTATAAATTAATTACCATTTTTTCCATAAAGCAGTATCTCCCTCCCATAAATCTTCAAGAACTTGTTTATCTCTCAGCGAATCCATACTTTGCCAAAAACCAAAATGTTTATATGCTATAAGTTTATCCTCTTTTGCAAGCTTCTCCATGGGCTCTCTTTCCCACACTGTTGAATCACCTTCAATATAATTAAATATTTCAGGTTCAAGTACGAAAAAGCCACCATTAATCCAAGCCGTTTCATGCCCATCCCCTTTCGGTTTCTCGCGAAAACTACTAATTTTCGGATCATGATCATCCAAATTAAACGCTCCGTATCTTCCCGGAGGTTGAACAGCAGTTAAAGTAGCAAAGGTATTTTGATCTTTATGGAATTTTAAAAGTTTATCGAAATCCACATTACTAACTCCATCACCATAGGTTAAAAAAAATCTTTCATCACCAATATAGTCACGAACTCTTTTTACTCTTCCCCCTGTCATACTATTTTCACCTGTATCAATTAGTGTAACCTTCCATGGTTCTGCATTATTATTATGAATCTCCATCTTATTATTTTTTATATCAAAAGTAACATCTGATTGATGCAAAAAATAATTGGCAAAGTATTCTTTAATCATATATCCTTTATAACCACAACATATAATAAAATCATTATGACCATAGGATGAGTACATTTTCATGATGTGCCATAAAATTGGTTTACCTCCTATTTCAACCAAAGGTTTAGGTCTGACTCCTGTTTCCTCACTTAATCGGGTACCAAATCCCCCTGCTAGAATTACTGTTTTCATGCTGTTTTATATTTTAAGTTTTTGTACAAAATTCTAATACTTCATTTGCAATTTTATGAACATTTAATCTATCTGTCGATTCAATTGCTTTAGTGGAAAACTTATCCCTCAGTTGAGCATCATTCATCAATTCCTTTATTCTCAACGTCAATAAATCAATATCTCCCACTGGGACCAAAAATCCGTTTTCGCCATCCTCAATCAAATCTCGGGGACCTGTATCACAATCGAAGCTCACACATGGAAGTCCCGCAGCTAGCGCTTCAATCAGTGCATTTGGAAGACCTTCCAAAGATGATGGGAAAGCAAAAATAGATGATTCTAAAAGCCACTGATCCACATTTTTTACGGAGCCCATTAATTCAAATTTATCCTCTACCTTGAACTCCACAATTAGTTTTTCCAAATTTTTACGATTTTGTCCTTCACCTAAAACAACAAATTTCCAATCAGCTGCATTTATCCTTGAACAAGCTTCAACTAAATATCTTTGGCCTTTCCTGCGCATTAATGCTGCAACATTCAATACGATATTTTTTCTTTTAATATTCTTATCTAAATGAATATTTACAACGGGATTAGGAATGACTTTTACATTTAGGTTACCCGTTTCATTTTCTGTAAACTCCTTTATTTCTTTAGTTTGTGCAATGACACCGTATGCGAATCGATAGAGATATTTACGACTATATTTTTCAATGAATTTCGTTTCCCTGGTCGGGCTAAAAGCATCTCTTACAAAAATTTTAGTCTTTAAAAAGAAGGTTGAAAAAATGGTTAATACATTGGTGGTGCCTAAAATACTTAAAACAAAATCGGGTTGAATTTGCTTTATAATTTTTCTCAGTTTCCATCCTGTTCGCAAGCCAACAAACATTTTATTGATAATTCCAGAATAGCCAAACGTAAACTGAATAATCGTTACTTTATCTGAAATTTTATAAAATACATCACTTTTTCTCAATATGATAATGAAAACATTGTGCCCTAATTCAGCCCAATGATTGGCTAATATGGAAATATACCTTTGACCTCCACCTACATTTAGCAAAGGCGTAACTAAAACAATATTCATAATATCATTATTTGATTGTTATCATAGATTTTAAATACAAACTTATAATAGATAACATCGACCTTAAAGTAGTAATAGGGTTTTTTATCAATTCTAATTTTGAATTTTTTCTAGTTTCCTTTCTGTATTCCTTAGTGACAAAACCACGTATAGAGTAGTCTATATCTATACCTTCTTTGTCAAAAAAAGGAACAATCCAGCGCGCCCATTTCCCTTTAAAAATTACGCCACTTTGTTCGCAATCATAAAATTGTCCGTGCTGTGCTATATAATCATTCGACACAATGTAAAATCCATCTTTATAAATTTTAGAGCGAATATTACCAAAACGTTCTGACATAAAGGGCGATTCATAATCTTTTACATAATTTAAAAGAACCTTCTTCTTCCATAAGCCTGGCAAATAAGTAAAACGAAGATCTGTGTTAATCTCCATTTGGTCCAACTTATCAAATTCCGACTCTTTAAGCTTTAATTTTTTTAGAGGCGATAGTAGTCGTATATGGTCAATTTTATCAGTTTTGATCATCAATGAAATATAATCATCAAAGATCTTCTTATTAATTGTCGATCTTAAGAAAAAATCTTCAACTAATACAAGAACAATATCATTTTTAGCCTTTTCCAGGCTCATTTTTAAACGCTTACTCCAAGGCGTGTCAATTCCGTTTTGTAAACATAAAATATCGATTCCTGGCGAGGCGTAGTTTTTCGCATTCGTACTTAAAATAACTTCAAAATTTTCTATTCCAGAAAAATACTTTTTCAAAGTGTAGAACAACGGATCCCAACAATCGGAATATCCGTCAGAAGAAAGAATAACTATTGATACCATCTATAAAATTCTATTTTCAATATTAATAATTAAAACTGATTTAAATAACTTTATTAAACGGATGTTTTGTTAATGGATGTTTCACCATTGGATGATAATCTTCTATTGCTGGTTCAATTTCTGCACATCTTATATCATGTACAATATTTATTGATTGCCTTGCATCACTCAAACCAAAACCATGACCTTCAATTATGTCTTCGTAACTTTTAGTATGTAAATCAAAAAAGCCGTCACTAAATTCAATTTCCTTTCCATCAACGGTAATTGACCTAAAAGTTTGTCGGCCTTTTTCCTTTATTTCTTTTGGCAGTAGGTCGTAATTAATAGAAAGAAACCATCTTACTCTGGCTTTTTCAAACTCCAAAAACCCTGCTGCTCTGTCATGGGTATGTAAATGAACTTTATTCATCTTCACTCCTCCAAATATCCAGGATAACATATCATAAAAATGAATCCCAATATTCGATGCCACTCCCCCAGATTTTGAAACATCTCCCTTCCAGGAAGTATAATACCAATTTCCTCTTGAGGTTAAATAGGTCAAATCCACATCATAAATTTTATCCGCAGGACCATTATCAATTTTTTCTTTCAAAGCTATAATACTTGGATGAAGCCTCAATTGTAATATAGTATTTACTTTTTTGTCGTATTCTTTTTCAATTTCTGCTAAAGCATCTAAATTCCAAGGATTCAATACTAAAGGTTTTTCACAAATCGCATTGGCTCCACTTCGCAGTGCCATTCTGATATGAGAATCATGCAAATAATTAGGCGTACATATACTCACATAATCCAAATTAATATTATTTTTCCTTTTTAGTTTTTCGATATGACGATCAAATCTTTCAAATTCAACAAAAAAAGAAGCATCAGGAAAGTAACTATCCATAATACCAACACTATCAAATTTATCAAGGGCAACCAACAAGTTATTGTTTGTTTCTTTTATAGCTCGCAAATGTCTTACAGCTACATAGCCTCCTACTCCAATTAATGCAAAATTTTTCATGCCTTGTTCACTTATGTTCAAAATTCATTTTCATTAATGAAACTACAAAAAAAGTTTCATAAATTCAACTAATACTCCTTGCAAATTATCCAAATAATTTCTCCTAAATCACGGCTTCGCCTATCTAAGTCACATCAATTATGACTAGATGAATAGAAACACCTTATAGCATGAACCTATTAGGAATTACCCTTCTTATAACTTTAAAAAACCCTGTAAAACGAGAGAGCTGTATTTGCTCTAACCATCATCAATTCTAATTGACAATTTATCAAAACAGAATGTCCTGATAATAAAGAATAAAATACGTCTTTTCAATGAATTGAATCTAACAGTATTTTAATAGGGGAAAATTTAAGCTATCCTTTTTTTATTATTTATTTACAAAATAATTATTCATAGAACGGTCCATTGAAAAAAATATTGTTAATTTTTGAATGTAAATTTTGTTTGAAGAAATTGAAAGATTAAATCAATTACATTCTAATGAACCTGTTTCGCACTAAATCGCATTATGACTAATTTGTTTTATGGCATAGATGAATTAATAAATTCTAAATAATTACTATTTTCTTCACGTCAATAAAATCGTCTGAATTAATAAATCTAACAAAGTAAATGCCTTTCGTATAATTTGAAAGATCTATTTGCTTTGAAAAACCGCTGGCCTCAACATTTAGTCTTTCTTGGTAGAGTATTTTACCATTGACATTGATCAGATGTACATCCACTTCAGAATGAGTCCCATTTGATTGAAGGTTTAATATTCCTGTTGTAGGATTAGGAAAAACTTCAATTTGCTGATTATCAAAAATATCTGACACCTCATTTATACAATTCTTAATATCAATCGTAACTTCATCAAAACCCGTTGTGTTGCCATCTGAAACTGAAACGGTGTAATCTGTTCTTTCCACAGGACTCACTTTGATACTTTTTGTAGTTTCTCCAGTGCTCCATAAATAATTAGTTCCTCCACTTGCAGTCAAGTTGATTTCATCTCCATAACAAATTGTCTGATCTTCTCCTGCAAAGGCAGAAACAGCAGCATTACTTTCTTTATTTACTTTGACAGTAACATCATCAAAAACTTCACACCCCTTATTAGTAACTCTTACTTCATAAGTGATTGTCGAAATCGGACTTACTGTTATACTTGATCCGGATTCTCCATTACTCCAAAGGTATTCAGTTCCTCCACTGGCTGTTAAAGTTACAGGGTTTCCTTCTCTGATGGAAACATCTTCACCTGCATTGGCTAAAACTTTATTAACAATTACCCGAACTTCATCAGAATCAGAGAATTTCCCATCTCTTACTTTAACGCTATAAATAACACTTTCCTTAGGACTCACCTTGATGCTTTTTGTGGTCTCTCCTGTACTCCATAAATAACTAGTTCCTCCACTTGCAATTAATTTGGTCTCTTCACCAAAACAAATTGTTCGATCTTCTCCAGCATTTGCAGAGATGAGGGAAGGATTTTTTTTATTTACCTGAACAGTAACATCATCAAAAGCTTCACACCCCTCATTAGTCACTCTTACTTCATAAGTGATTGTCGAATTTGGATTTACTGTTATACTTGATCCGGTTTCTCCATTATTCCAAAGGTATTCAGTCCCTCCACTAGCAGTTAAAGTTACAGGGTTTCCTTCTGTGATGGAAACATCTTCTCCTGCATTGGCTAAAACTTTATTAACTATTACACGAACTTCATCAGAATCCGAAGTATTTCCTTCGGTTATTTTAACACTATACGTAACAGTTTCCAAAGGGGCCACCTTAATGCTTTTTGTTGTCTCTCCTGTACTCCATAAATAATCGCTGCCGTCACTGGCAGTTAATATAATCTCTTCACCAAAACAAATTGTCCGATCTTCTCCAGCATTTGCCTTTTTTGAACTTAATTTATATTCCTCATATTCATAGGCTCCTATGTCATGAGGTTTCTCTTTTGATCGTGATCTATGTTTTTTTTCAAAATCTGATGTTACATCATCTAATTTCACTCCCCTATCTCTCA
The DNA here is from genome assembly GCA_964390865.1 of uncultured Flavobacteriaceae bacterium. Taxonomy (GTDB): domain Bacteria; phylum Bacteroidota; class Bacteroidia; order Flavobacteriales; family Flavobacteriaceae; genus Lutimonas. The sequence goes on from CAYMKR010000049.1 coordinate 8,273, forward strand.
TCGAACTGTTTGATTTCAATCTAAAATCACCTTTAGATTGATTTTCAAAACCAGGAGGTAAACTAACATTTCCACTTCCTTTTTCAACAGCCCATGTGTTATGAAAATTAGAATTTTCATAAGTCCATCCACCCTTAAAAGCAAGATCTGCATCCCTTATAGGAATATCATTGAATATAACATTCTTAAATTCGTTTCCTGCAAATTGAAATGGCTTGTCATTTACCATCCTATACATGGCATCTATATTGTTAAATGTACAGTTATACACCTTGTTCCCACTTGGCTTGGAAGTTCCACCTGTTTTCGCATGATAGGCACGAATAGCTACGTTTATATTGTCAAAAACACAATTCCTAATAATACTGTTTTGCTGGATATTAACATCTGTATCATGTTCTCCATTAGCGATCCATGATATGGCTACATCTACATCATGAATATATAACCGTTCAAAAACATTATAACTTCCTCCACTAATAAATTGGATTCCTCCAGTTTTTTGATCTGTTTTACTGATCTTCCGGTTAGGAATTTTGGCATGAGCCTCGCTATCCTTAAAGACATTATACTTGCAGTTAATATGTCTTGCCTGAAACGATCCGTATATATTTATCGCTGTGCAAAATTCTATTAAATTATATTGAACAGGAGCAACGTTTGCTTGGGTTTTTAAGGAAAAACCATGACCATTATGACCCCAACTGTTCGGGGTATCTTTAAATGCTATAGAATTTCTAATAATATTGTCACTGCCGCCTATGAGATAATAATAATCTGTTGGAGCATCTATGTCATATACTCCTAAAGCTTCATTACAATATACTTTTGTGTTCTCAACTAATCCATGACTACCAGAAATCTTAACTCCTGTATGCGTTGCATTGATTATAATAGAGTTTTTTATTCTTATTAAATTAGATTCAGATGAGCTACTTTCCATTTTGAAGCCATAGCCATTACTAGAATTTAAAGCACCCATATCCTTAATAAGGATATTATTCGCCACAAATCCGGTCATCGTTGCTGCTCTAAATGCTACCTTGTAATTTGTAACTTGAATGTTTCTCCAAATATAATAGTTATCGCTAGCAATGTTATAAAACGTAACATTCGCACTTCTATTTAAACCATCAAACAAAGGCATCTCTGTCGGATCTAACTTATTTAACTTACCATTCTCAACGTACTTATAATACATTGATGAAATATCTCCAGGGACGTCTTTATAACCTTCAATTACATTAGGCGCTGTTACTTTTGCCTTAGGAACTGTATTGGTGATTTCACCTTCTTGATACTTTCCTGCTTTCACCCAAATCTTTCCCCCTCCACTAGGCAAAGCGTTCATCCCTTCTTTCAAAGTTTTAAATGCTTCTTTCTCACTTGTACCATTACCTGATTTCGAAACTTTGGAATTAACATAAATCTCTTTAACTGTTCCTTCTTTTAGACTAAGATTATTTTTTATATATGAAAGTGTGAAGCTAGATAATAAATTATCATCCTTTACATCATTGTCGACATCATATCTTATGGTATTGTTGTCCCAAAAAGTAAATGAACTAGAAACTTCAAAATAATGACCCGTAGTTTTATCAATATTTATTTTTAGTTTCGAAATATTTTTTCCAGAAACTACAAATCCATTCTTTTTTAACTCAGCAATTGCAATACTACTGTCAAAATAAACTCTTGAACTTTGGCCATTTTCTATTCTAAAATTCGACAATATCGGACGATTAATTTGTGCAAATAATGAAGTAGTGAAAAACGTTGCGAAAAGTACGAATATTTTAATTTTCATTTTCTATAATATCTTATATCAATTTAATTGAAACAATTTTAAACTTAAATTATTGTTGTTAAAGATAGGAGAGGATAAAAGCGTAAAAAGGAGGGGCTTTTTTCGCGATTATTGATTATTAAAACGTAAGATTCAAATTAATATTGTAACAAGTTGATCGCAACTATAAAATAAAAAATGCCATTTAAACAAATGGCATTTTAAAATCGATTGGAACTTCGTTTAGTTTATATAAGTAAAATCTTACTAAATGTACTTTGGTCACGATTATATATTCGAACCACATACATTCCTTTTGGTAGTCTTGAAAGATCAACTTGTTTATTCACTTGTTGATACCTCCCATCAACTGTTTCCTTTAGAATTAATCTCCCGTTTAAATCGTAGAGTTCAAGATTCAGTGTATTTACGACTCCTGAAATATTCATTGTTACAAGCCCGTTAGATGGATTTGGATAAACTACGAGGTTTAAATCTGTCACGACATTCAGATTCTCCTGGCACGTATCTACATATACCACGACCTTATCACTGACGGTGACATCACCATTACTAGCCTCAAGTATATAAGTGGTTGTTCTTTTAGGGCTTACTTTTATAGAAGCCCCATGATCACCTGTACTCCATAGATAGGAGCCTTGACCTTTTGCGCTGAGCGCAACACTTTCTCCTAAACATATATTGACATCCTTACCAGCATTTGCAATTGGAGGTAATTGATCTAATTCAACTCTTTTATTTACCGTAATCTGCACACTATCAGAATCCTGACAACCATTTTTAAAGACAATTACTGTGTAAATATTTGTTTCTTTTGGACTTATTGTGATAGACCTTGTGTTTTCACCATTACTCCATTCAAAACGTTCACCACCTTGTGCAGTAAGCGTAACGCTTTCTCCTTCTATAATAGTTAAATTCTCTCCAGCATCTGCTTCTAGTTGATCCACATATACGGTTACTTCATCCACACCTGATCTTTTCCCATCTGAGACTTCAACTGAATAAGTTGTTGTAATAGCAGGAGTGACTGAAATACTCTTGGTTGTTTTACCGTTATTCCATTTATAAATAGATCCACCTGAAGCTTTAAGTGTTACTCTTTCACCTGTACAAATCGTAACATCATTTCCTGCAATAACAGTAAAACTTGAATTTTCCGGAGTTGAAACAACTACCCTAACCATGTCAAAATCAACACAGCCATTTCTTTCTACCTGAAGCTCATAGTCTGTGGTTATTAAAGGCGAAACGATTATACTTTTTGATACTTCTCCTGTACTCCATTTGAAAAAATCACCTCCACTAGCTGTTAATTTAATACTTGCACCTTGTTTAATACTAGTATCCTCTCCGGCATCAGCAATTACTTCATTTACGGTAACCGTAACTTTTGCCTGATCTGTAGTAAGACCATCTGTTACAGTAACATCATAGGTAGTGGTTTTATCCGGACTCACCTTGATCTCTGAGCTCGTCTCTCCATTACTCCAACTATATGCTGTTCCTCCAGAGGCCACTAAGCTTACTTCTTCTCCTTTACAAAGCATCACATCTTCACTAATTGTCGCAACAACTGGTAAATCAATACTCGCATTTACATTTACTACTACATTATCAGTAGCTTCACAACCATTTTCTGATACCGTTACAGAAAAGGTTTCGGTGC
>CAYMKR010000050.1:0-11737 GCA_964390865.1 uncultured Flavobacteriaceae bacterium
ACCAGATTTATGTAAAAACTCTTTTGAAATTGTGGCGTCAGCTCTTGATGCACGTAATCGGCATGATATTGACAGATTTGATCATACTCAATTGACTTCAAATGAAAAGAATGAAATTGTTAATTCATGGCTTCATTATATTGAGGATAAAGTTTTGGAAGAAGAAAGTATGACGAGTTTAGGCCCTTCGTTTTCGAAAAGCTATATGCTGAATAAATCTATCCAAAAAAAGTATTTGGAAGTTAATAATGTCCTTGCAATACCAATTTCTAATTCAATAAGATTCCTCTTTAATTATAAAGAATTGATGAAATTGAAATTCAGCATTCATAAGATGGGAATAAGTTGGCGGCATGTAATCTTGGTAGTAATTTCGGAAATTTATAAGGAACAAATAGAAAATAAACAATCTTATATTGAAACAAAAGGCATTTTAGCCAATATCATGCCTGAAAAAAGTTTGACTGGATTGTCTGAAAAAGCATTAATAGAAACCATTTTGAATCTCTGGAAAATAGTTAGATAATGGCAAATAATAAATACATAATTAAGGAAATAACGCCTTGGATGATGGATGAATTGATTGTTTTTTCCGAGCTTGTTAACTTTGATATCATATTTTTAAGAAATCAAAGGGATTTTTTCAACGATGAACTTGAGCAATTAAAGGAAAAGGGAGTTCATATTTACATCAAACCCTATGCAATGGGTAATTTGTTCAAAAAGTTACTGACTGTAATTAGTTTTTTATTTAATAATCTATTCAATTTTCGTCTTGATTACAATGGGGTTATTGGTTTTAAAAGTATCATTTGGTTTTTGAAATTGGACCTTTCATTATTTGGTCCCGATTCTAATCTTCATGCACAATTTGCAACCCAGCCTACACTGATTTCATTTCTCATTAAGCAGTATCATAATGGTTTACCAAAGTACTCATTTACTTTCCATGCCTATGATATCTATTTCAAAAGTAGATGGTTTAGTATGTTAACTAAAAACTGTGATAAGGCATATAGTATTTCAAATTTCAATATTGATTATGTAAATGAAAAATATGGAAAAAGTGATAAATTGGAACTGGCGCGATTGGGTGTTTTTCGAGAAAAAATTTCCAAAATTGAAGAGTATGGCGATGGTAAATCAGAAATTTTCACTTTAGGATTAATGACTTGGTTTGATAAAAAGAAAGGTATCAGTTTTTTACTTGAGGCTATGTTAGAGCTAAAGAAAAAAGGGTATGATAATATTCGTTTAGTACTTGCAGGAGATGGATCTTTGAAGAATGAGTTTATTGAATTTATCGATGTCAATAAACTAGAGCAAACTATAAAATATATCGGAAAGATTAAAAGGGAAGAAAAGCAGGATTTCTTTAATTCGCTAGATGCGTTTATTTTACCGTCAATCTCATTGAAAAATGATCAAGATGGTATTCCTGTTGTTTTAATGGAGGCAATTGCGTATTCATTACCCATTATAAGTACTGATGTTTCTGGTATACCTGAGATATGTATTAATGAATTTAACGGGCATTTAGTTCCAGAACGTGATGTTGATGCACTTGTAAATTCTATTATTTATTTTCAGGATCATCAAGATAAAATAAAGGAATATGCAAGAAATTCTTATGATTTGAGCAATGAGTATGATATTAGATTAAATTCAATTAAGAAGATGGAATCTTTAGGTTGGAAATGATTAATCTGTACTTGCCAATGTTAAAAGTTAAGTTTTGATATTGGAACGGGACGTCTAAAATTAAGTTTCTAAATGAATGAGTTGTTTACGATAAACCTGAATCTAGCTAGATAATATCCAAAAGACTAATTATTATAAATTATAGAAGATGAACAATCAAAATGAATACCTATCTAGAAGTATGGATAGAATATTTTTAAGTACTGAAAACCTAGGTTTTTGGGATGATAAAAATTCGCGTATACATTCTAGATTAGATTGTACAAATGATTGGGAGTGGGAAGTTAATCCTGACCCCTCGGATAGATACGGGGTTTTTACCATTTCTTTGATTTTACTGGCAAAATTTCAACATGGATTAGATATTTCATCCTATGAAACTAAAATAATAGCATATTGTAATTATATAAAAGGTAAAATTTTAACTTATGAGAAATCAAATATAACCTATGGAGCTTTTAACGCGCTTGTTTTGGGTCAATTATTGTTTGAAAATAAGGGCTGTGATTTCAGAAATGAAATAGACGCTTCCTATAAATTGTTAAAAAATCAAATAAGCGCTATAAGTAATAATGAGGATAGTCTTGCTCTAATAGGATTAAGCTTATATTATAAACATTTAAATAAAGATAAGGATATTCTTAAGTATGTTGAGAATTTGGTTAAATCTTTATTAGATTCTCAAAACGACAAAGGATTTTTCTTAACAGGTGACATAAGGGCTGTTTACCATCAAAGAACCATGTACACGTTATGGGGTTTAGCATTCGCTTCCGATATAACTAAAAAGCAAGAAATTAAGTCTGCAATTGAAAAATCAATTCAGCATGTTTGGGAGTTCAGAAGAGATGGAAAAGATGATGCATTTCTTTGGCATCCGTTAATTTACAATACAAGAAGAAAGTCTAAAATACCACTACCAATCCTATCGCCTATTTCAGTAAATTATTTATTTGAATGTCATCAAACTTTTTTTGCCAATGCTATAAGTTTTTATCAATTTTTTTATGAAACAGATAAATTTTCTGATTATAGACTAAAAGCACTAGCATGGATTTTTGGAAAAAACAGGATAAAAACAAATCTCGTTGATATTACTAAAATTGATATTCCTGCCAGGATAATGTCACGTAAAGGAGATTTAATTATAAAAAACAATAATTTTAAGGGAAGCTATGAAGTTGGTTCTTACATTTTTGCTTTAGCGGCAAAAGATAAAGACTAATAGATATCATTTTTAATAGTTTTTCACGTGATTTGCACAATAAAAAATTAATAATATTATTTAAATAGCAATTAGTTTAATAAAAGCTTAGGAGAAATGTCAAATGATCAATTTCCAAGTTAGAATAGCAAAGAAACTAGAAGCTGCATTTTAATTAAAAATATATATAATGGGAAATTTTATGCTGAAAATGGCTCAGGAACAGATGGGTACAGGAAATCTTGAAGCTAAAGGATTTATGGGATTGATAAAATCATTTTTTGGTAAAGTTATTCAATGGATGGCGATGACCAGATTTCCAATAGGAGCTAAGAATCGTTGTCGACTTGAAAGATTAAGAGGCGTAAAAATAGGTAAGCATGTTTTTTTAGGTGGAGGAAATGTTTTAGACAGAGTAAGTCCGGGTTTGATTACGATTGAGGACGACGTGTCTCTCGCTGGAGGTGTAAATATTTTAACGCATTCAAATCCTACCGCACCTTTAAGAGAAATTTTAGGTGAAGCATATCACGTTCTCGCTCCAGTGCATATTAAAAGTGGTGCTTGGATTGCGCTTAATGTTGTTATTTTACCTGGAGTGACTATTGGAGAAAATTCCATTGTAGCAACTGGTTCTGTAGTTATGAAGGATGTTGCTCCCTATACCTTGGTGGGAGGGAGTCCAGCAAAATTTATAAAAGATATTCCAAAAACAAAAGAAACAAACGTGCCCGATAGCACAGAAAACAAATAGAATGAAGTATTTATTTCACTTAGGGCACCCTGCTCATTTTCATTTATTTAAAAACGTCATAGCTACTTTAAAGGAGGATGGGAATGATGTTTTTATATTGATAAAAAAGAAGGATGTTCTTGAGGACTTATTAATAGAATCAGGTCTTGAATTTCAGAATATTCTTCCTGACGGAAGAAAGGATTCTTTTCTTTCTATAGGTCTTGGCTTATTGAAACAGGATTGGAGTGTTTTGAATTTTTGTCGTAAACACCGACCGGATTTGTTAATAGGGTCTTCTACCTCCATAGCCCACGTTGGAAAACTTCTAAAGATACCTTCATTGGTTTTGGGAGAAGATGACACCGAAATAGTTCCCATATTTGCAAAATTGACGTATCCTTTTGCTACAACTATTATGTCCCCTAGGATTTGCAATAATGGTAAATGGAACGAGCAAAGTGTTAAATACGAAGGCTATCATGAGCTTGCCTATTTACATCCTAATAATTTTAGTCCAGATAAGTCAATAGCACAAAAATATGTAGATACTTCAGGGCCTTATTTTTTGGTAAGGTTTGCCAAATTGGATGCTCATCATGATGTTGGAATAAGTGGAATAAATGACAAACTCGCTTTAAGATTAGTTCAAATGCTTGAAAAGGCAGGGAAAGTATATATTACATCAGAAAGAAAGTTTAATAATGAATTGGAACCGTATAGATTGAATATAAAAGCTATTGACATTCATCACGTTATGGCATTCGCATCTTTATATATTGGAGATAGTCAAACCATGGCCGCTGAGGCTGGAGTGTTAGGAGTTCCATTTATCAGATTTAATGATTTTGTTGGTAAAATCGGATATTTGAATGAACTTGAAAATGAATACAAATTAGGATTTGGAATTAAATCAAATGAAGAAGCGCTTTTATTTAAAACAATCACTCAATTTATTGAACAAGACAATACTAAAGATGAATGGATGTCAAAGAAAAAAGCCATGTTAGCTGATAAAATTGATGTCGCAAAGTTTATAACAGAATTTATTCAGAATTACCCTGATAGTGTTAGTAACTATCGAGAGTTACCAGGATATTCTAATCAATAAATGATTAGTAATGAATAAAATACGAATTGTTAAAAGCATTCTTTCACATTTATTCTAAGGAAATAATTTATGGATTTTACAATTGAACAATATCAAAAATTAGCTACCACTATAAAGTCGGAAGGATTTGCATTTCAAACCTTTGAGGAATTTCTTAAATCACCACTTGAAAAGGTTGTTATTCTGCGTCATGATGTCGATTTATTACCAAATAATTCATTAAGATTTGCAAAAATTCAAACTAATATGGGCGCCAAAGGAACTTATTATTTTAGAGCGGTACCTGAGAGTTGGGATGAAAGAATCATTAAAGAGATTAGTGATTTAGGTCATGAAATAGGTTACCACTATGAAACAATGGATACAGCTAACGGAAATATTGAGGAAGCTTGGGATCAATTTAGATTTCACCTGGATGCTTTGCGTAAAATTGCTGAAGTTACGACCATATGTATGCACGGAAGCCCTCGCTCAAAATTTGATAATAAAGAAATTTGGAAGACCTATGATTATAAAAGTTTAGGCCTTATAGGAGAGCCATATTATGATGTTGACTTCAATAAAGTTTTTTATTTGACTGATACAGGTAGGATGTGGGATGGACATAAAGTAAGTGTCCGAGATAAAGTAAACACATCTTTTACTAAAAATTACCATTCCACAAATCAAATCATTGAGGCTTTACAATTGAATCACTTGCCGAATCAAATAATGTTTACTTTTCATCCTCAACGCTGGCATAGTGATTTTATTAATTGGACGAATGAGTTAATTATTCAAAATGCGAAAAATATCGTAAAAAGAGCTCTATTTGTTAAAAAATAACAAATTAATCCATTTTATTTGTGAAATGCATAAATATATAGTATTATTAATAGAGATTTCTTAATGGCTTGTGAAAATGTCTTTAATTGTTTCTCTGTTCAAAGAAAATTTGTATATTTACGCACAAGAAAAAGAAATAAATAAATTTATTATCAATTTTATCAACCCCTCATGATGAAATGTGATTATTTCAAATCAAATCAATATTTCCATATTATTTTAGGGGTTGCTATACTGGTTGTAAAACAGTTAAACAATAATCTGTTGCTAGATTTTGTTAACCCCCTAAATGAATTGCTATGGATGTAAAATTACAAAACCTTAATTTTTTTGATCAACTTAAAGGCCGCAGTTATTGGACTAGCGCATTGAGTTCTGCCAATAAGGAAAGAGTAAGCCCTTCGCTTAAAAAAACCTTCACAAATAAGGAAAAGATCCGAATAGTTATTGAAGGTCAAAGCAATGCACGGCCTATTGAAGAATTATGCTCAATGGAAGGTATTAATAATGATACCTTTAATAAATGGACAAAAGAATTTTTGTCTGGGTCAAATTCGACAATTGATGAAGTTTCTGAAGTTAAGAGAAGAAAAGAAGTAGATAAGTTCAGAATTGTTATCGAAGGAAAAACAGGTGTTACGAGTATAGCTGAAATTTGTAGAAGAGAAGTAATTACTCAGGATATCTTTTTAGATTGGTGCGAAGAGTTTTTATTGGTTCGCAATAGAAGTTCCATAATACATAGATTAAATAGCCCTTTATATCGAAAAAACCGCAATTTAATTGTAGGTGAATCAAGCAAGGATGTGGTTAAATTCCTAGAGAACTATATTGATTTAGGTTCTGAAAAAACCTTGGTTCTTCAAAATGCTGATGAAAATATATTAACGCAATCAAATGACAATGACACAATAATTAGCCTCGAAAAATTAAATAATTCTAGATTTATTAATAAGTATCTGGAAAATGTTAATTCAAAACTTGAGCGTGGTGGAATTTTTATTGGTTGTTTAGAAACATTTTCCGCAAGAAAGGAGAGATTAAAAATAAACAAATTTCCATTTTTAAATAGTATTTATTTTTCATTTGAGTTTTTGATTAAAAGAATCTTACCTAAGGTTTCTTTTACTAAGAAATATTATTTTGATATCACAAAAGGAAATGATAGACTTCTGTCAAAAGCAGAAGGATTAGGAAGATTAGTTAGTTGTGGTTTTAGGATAATGGATCATAAATCTATAGATGGGATGGTTTATTTTGTCGTTAAAAATGTGAGAGAGCCATTTTTTGATAATAGCCCAAGTTATGGACCTTTATACAAAATGCCAAGAATAGGGAAAAATGGAAAGATGATTGGTGTATATAAGTTTAGAACTATGCATCCATATAGTGAGTATTTACAGGATTATATGGTAAATGCATATGGGTATGCATCAACTGGAAAACCTGCGAATGATTTTAGGATTCCTGTTTGGGGTAAATTTATGAGAAGGTTTTGGTTTGATGAATTACCACAATTATATAATGTCTTGAAAGGAGAAATAAAATTGGTTGGAATTAGGCCTGTTTCCGAAAGATATTTTCAGGATATTCCTAAAGAAATGCAAAAGCTTAGATTGACTCAAAAACCAGGATGTATTCCTCCGTATGTTTCCTTGAACAGGGAAGGCAATGTAATGAGTGTATTGCAAGCAGAGAAGGAGTATTTGGATGATAAAATAAAAAATCCTTACACTACAGATATTAAGTTTTTCTTTAAAGCTGTCTATAATATTGTCCTTAAAAACAAACGCAGCGCTTAATTTGTTACTTTTACTACAATTTTTTTACATTTATACTGTTTTAGTAGGATAGTTTTAAATACTTTACTTATATGGAATTTGGTCGACCGGATCATGTCTCTGATGACAATTTTGAAGAATCAATTGGAATCATAGAAATGATTGAAAAATATGTAATATACCTTAAGTGGTTTATTGTTAGTATCTTACTATTTGGAGTTTTAGGTTTTCTAAAGTTACGATATGAGGTACCAAAATATAATGTTGTGGCAAGTATCTTGATTAAAGATCAAGATAAGGGTTCTTCAGTTACTGATTTATCGTCTTTCGAAAATTTGGGACTTTTTAGTACTGGAAATAACAGTTTAGAGAATGAAATTCAGTTACTTCAATCACGTCGATTAATGACTAAAGTTGTTGAAGAATTGAAATTGAACACTAGGTACTATATTGAAGAATCTCCATATAATAAGGAACAATACCCAAATTTTCCGGTAGTTGTGAATATAAAATCTGATTCAAGTGCCACCAACAGGATTTCAACTAATTTTAAAATTCATATAAAGTCAAATCAAAAATTTGAGTTTGTTGGTTTTGATGATGTGTCAATTGGAGTTAAATCTTTTGGCCAGGAGTTCGTTGCAAACCTAGGCAATGAAAATAGAACGAATAAGCAACAAATTAATATAGATTTAAACAAAGATTTCACAAGTGGTTTAGAAGGTAGAACAATTTTCGTCACTATTAGCCCACTAGACGTTGTTGTGAATGATTATATGGAAAGGCTATTAATTGAGCCAGTAAATGAAAAAATATCTAAGGTACTTCTTTTATCAATTAATGAAACTGTAAAGGAAAAGGGTATTGCAATAATAAATAATCTAATTGAGCAATTCAATGCGGATGGAATCAATGATCAAAACATAATTGCCCAAAATACAACTGATTTTTTAGATTTAAGATTGGGCTTAATGGCGACAGAATTGGGCGTAATAGAGGGCACCGCAGAACAGTTTAAAACCAAAAACAGAATGGTTGATGTAAGCGCTGGTGGTGATTATTTTTTAGAATCTTCTTCTTTAAATGAGAGGGAACTGGTAAACGCGAATACTCAGATGGAGTTGGCGAATTATATGTCTGAAGAACTTAAGAAAAGCAATGGTATTGATCTGTTGCCAGGAAATATTGGTTTGTCGGATCCGGGACTTATTACTTTGATTTCTGATTATAATACTTTAATCTTGCAACGTAACAGAATAATGAAAAGTTCAAGTGTGAGGAATCCTATAGTTGTAAATTTAGATTCTCAATTAGAGGTTTTAAATAACAACATTATCGGTAGTTTGAACTCCATAAGGTCTTCGATGCAAATACAGATAAACTCACTTAACCAACAGAACAATAAGATTAATTCTAGAATCGCCTCTGTTCCCAAAAACGAAAGAGAGTTTAAAGATATAGTTAGACAACAAGAAACCAAAAATGCACTTTATTTATTTTTACTTCAAAAAAGAGAGGAAAGTATTTTAGCGGATGCAGTTAATGTTGAAAAAGCCAAAATTCTTGATAAAGCCTATAGCAATGGAAAACCTGTATCACCAAAAAAGAAGATTATTTATCTAGTTTCATTGGTTCTCGGCTTTATTGTGCCTGTAGGAGTTATTTATGTTAAGGATCTTTTAGATACGAAAGTCCATGATGAAAAGGATTTGAAAAATATGAAGATCCCCTATTTGGGAGATGTGCCACTTACTTCCTCAAAAAAAGAATTATATATAACAGATCATGATAATTCGAGTATAGCGGAAGCATTCAGGTATTTACGTACCAATTTAAGTTTTATGCTCGACAATAAGGAGAGCGCAAAAACCATATTTGTTACTTCTACGCGAAGTCATGAAGGAAAGACTTTTACCGCAATAAATCTTGCTTCGTCATTGGCTATGTCTGGAAAAAAAACCTTGCTTTTGGCTATGGATCTTAGAGCCCCAAAAATATATACTTACTTGAATTTAGATTTCAAAATTGGGGTTACTAATTTTATCAAGGATAAGTTTTTAACCATTGATGATATTATTGAAAAGAAAACTCAGTTCGAAAATTTACACTTGATCAATTCTGGAGATATACCCCCAAATCCAGTGGAATTATTGATGAGCCCAAGAATAAAGGAGATATTTACTGAATTAGATGAGTTATATGATTATATTATTGTTGATACAGCCCCAGTAGGTATGGTTACTGATACGATTCAAATAAGTAATTATGCTGACTTGACTATCTATGTTGTTAAAGCGAATTATTTAGATAAACGAATGCTTCATATACCTGAAAAGTTGCATAAAGAAAAGAAACTTCAAAATATGGCTATGCTAATTAATGGTTCTGACCATAGCAAGGGCGCTTATGGATATGGATATGGTTACGGCTATGGGGAGGTGAAAAAAAAATCTATTTTTCAAAAGGTTAAATTAAAATTTTTAGCTTAAAGGTTATATTATCTGCAATCAGGAAAGAATTGTTTACAATGATTAGATATTTTTTTTAAGCTAAAAAAATGTTGAATTTTAATAGCGTAAATTTCCATTTATTCAGTTAAAATATCACTTTTTTTGTATATTTTTGAATATTAAAAAACTTAAATTATTTACGATGAGGATAAAGTTACTTTTTATATTTTTTTTATTTCTAACAACTCTCTCCGGAAATGCACAGATTTCTTTAACATCTGTTTCTACTAGCGATTCCTGGTCACCGAAAACGGTTACCAAGAGTGGAGCTGCATTAAGCTGGACTGCAACTAATGGTGTAATAAATTTCGTACCAATAAGTCAATCAGGAAGTGATCCTTTATTTGATTTTAGTGGCAATGATGGTAGTCCAATTATAATTACAGCTACTAGTAGTGATGGTTTTAATGGATTAAGCAGGTTAGATTTTTGGAATGATAATGGAACGGGTAGTGAGATTACTGATATAGATGTTAGTAATGCGACTTTTTTAGACCGATTAAATACGAGATATAATTTACTTACTGCATTAAATGTTAGTCAAAATACAATTTTAACACAATTGGTTGTTAGAGGAAATGGTCAATTATCTTCGGGTATTCTGGATATTTCAAATAACCCCTTGTTAACCTTTATTCATGCTGATAATACTTTAGTCAATAACATTAGTCTGGCAAATAATCAATTGCTGGATAATGTAAGATTGTATAACATGGACTTACCGTCCAATGTTTTGGATCAGATAGTCATTGATTTAGATTCTCATGGATTGATAGATGGTAATTTGGAGATTAGAAGTAACTCTGGAATCTTGACAAATGTGTCTTTTACGGCTTATACCAGTTTGATAACTAAAGGTTGGTCCATTGATGTTGTTGCTCCGCCTTCTGGTGCTGATACCGAACTACCAGTAATAGGAGTTTTAAATCCAGCTAGTGGAGTTACTTCTTCATCTGTTACTTTGAGTTGGACAGCAGCTACAGATAATATAGGTGTTACTAATTATAATGTATATGTTAATGGTTCTTTAAATACTCAAGTAGGGAATGTACTTACTTATGATGTTGCTGGCCTTACAGCAAATACGACCTATAGTTTTTATGTAACAGCTTTAGACGCTGCTGGTAATGAGAGCTTAGCGAGTAATACTATTCAGGCCACTACCTTACAAGAAAGTCAAGGAGATTCATTTACTTTGACCTCAGTATCTACGAGCAGCGCTTGGTCACCTCAAACGGTAACTAAGAGTGGAGCAGCATTGACTTGGGAGGCTACTAATGGTGTAATAGGAACGATTAGTCCGGTAAGCCAATCAGGAAGTGATCCTTTATTTGATTTTAGCGGTAATGATGGTTCTCCAATTTTGATTACTGCAACGAGTAGTGATGGTCTTGGTGGATTGAGCAGGTTAGATTTTTGGAATAATAACGGTACAGGAAGTGAGATTACTGACTTAGATGTTAGTAATGCGACTTCATTAGACCGATTAAATACGAGATATAATTTATTAACTAGTTTAGATGTTAGTCAAAATACAATTTTAACACAATTGGTTGTTAGAGGAAATGGTCAACTTTCTTCAGGAACATTGGATATTTCAAATAATCCATCACTTACTTTTATTCAGGCGGATGGTACTCAATTAACTTCCATCAGTCTGACTAATAATACAGCCTTTAATAACGTAAAACTTTACAATGCAGAATTTCCATCTGCAGTATTAGATCAGATAGTGATTGATTTAGATTCTCATGGATTGATAGATGGTAATTTGGAGATTAGAAGTAATCCTGGAATCTTGACAAATGCGTCTTTTGCGGCTTATACCAGTTTGATAACTAAAGGTTGGTCCATTGATGTTGTTGCTCCGCC
>CAYMKR010000051.1:0-11615 GCA_964390865.1 uncultured Flavobacteriaceae bacterium
GACTACTCCAGTAGAACATATGCATGGTAACTGGCCAGGAGAAATTCCAGAAGTACACAGATGGGCTTACGATTATAGTAAGACAGATGAGAATGGAGAACTATGGGGAGGGCAAGATTTTACGCCTCAAACCTTACCAATACGCGATGGCGAAGAAGAATTCTAAATACTACTACTAATTAAAAAAATCAGATTTTTAGAACCTCAATATTATTGAGGTTTTTTTTTACCTTTAATTAAAATATTCCTAAGACATGTTGAAAAAAATAGCCTTTTTTATTTTAGCATTTTTACTTCTTTTAGGGATTGTTTTCTTCATTTTCGTTCAGAACAATAAACCGGAATATAAAGGTACAGTTGCAATGAATGCTTTGGACGAAGAAGTTTCTGTTTATTTTGATGAAGTAGGTGTACCACATATTTTCGCAGATAATGAGAAGGATGCCTATAAAGCGCTGGGATATGTTCATGCTCAAGATCGATTGTGGCAAATGGAGTTGATGCGCAGGATTGCTGCTGGAAGACTTGCCGAGATTTTTGGCGAAGATTTGGTTGAAACGGATAAACTTTTTAGGAGTATGGGGCTTGGTTCTGTAGCGGTTGATGCAGCTCAGCAAATCGATAGGTCATCTCAGCAATTCCTTTTGTCACAAGCTTATTTAGATGGGGTCAATCAGTATATTGACAAGGGAAAGACGCCTATAGAATATAGGTTGTTGGGTATAGAGAAGGAACATTTTACTTTTGAGGATATCTATAATGTGTATGGTTATATGACCTTTAGTTTTGCACAGGCTCATAAAACTGATCCGTTTTTGACGGGCTTAAAAGAGACTCTTGGGCAAGCATATTTGTTAGACTTGGATATAGATATTAGCCCTAGAACCATGTTGATCAAGAATTCGCGTGGAATGAAAAGAATGGCGACCAATTTCGGGGCTAAGGTAACCGAGATCATGGATAACTTACCAGTACCGCCATTTGTAGGAAGTAACAGCTGGGTCATAGGTCCTCAAAAGTCAAAGAATGGCCAAGTGATCTTTGCAAATGACCCTCATATTGAATTCTCCCAGCCGCCAGTTTGGTATCAAGCGCATTTGATTACTCCTGAAAGAGAAATGTATGGGTTTTATTTGGCATTAAGTCCGTTTGCAATACTCGGTCATAATTATGATTATGCTTACGGAATAACGATGCTTGAAAATGATGATACTGATTTTTTCTATGAGGATCCTGATATGAAATTCAAAGCTAGGGAAGAAATTATTAAGGTTAAAGGAGATGAGGACATAACTTTTCAGGTAAAAACAGGAATTCATGGGCCTTTAATAAATGAAGTACTTGCGGGGACTCAAATGGACCAGAAAATTTCTATGGATTGGATATATCTCAAGAAGCCGGCAGATTTATTGAAAGTATGTTATAAAATGTCTCATGCAACCTCTCTTTATGAGTTCAAAGATGCTATTTCTGAAATCACAGCCCCTGGGCTGAATATGATGTATGGTGATGCGAAAGGAAATATTGCTTGGTTTGGAGCGGCTCAGTTATATGAAAGAGGAGAGGGTGTTCACAGCAAGTTTATTTTGGATGGATCGAATAAGGTTGAAGAAGAGAGGAATTATCTGGATTTCGAGCAAAATCCTCAAGCCATTAATCCCTCATGGCACTATGTATATTCAGCTAATAACCAGCCACAAGAAGTTAATGGTAAATTATATCCAGGATATTATCTACCTCAAGATAGAGCCAAAAGAATCGTAGAACTAATTGAAGCTTCGGATAAATTATCGGTATCTGACGTGGAGACTATGATTAATGATGTAGAATCTTCAGTCACCCCGAAATTGGTAAAAATCATGTTGAATAATATTTCAACTGTAAATCTCAATAATAAAGAACAGGAAGCGCTAAAGGTTTTAAAGGAATGGAAAGGCGATTATAAAGCAGACCATTCTGCAACTACAATTTATTTTAAATTTATTTATTTGTTTTTGAAAAACACTTTTGAAGATGAAATGGGGGAGGCACTTTTTAAGCAATTTTTGGAAACACATTTATATAAAAGACAAATTGAGAAACAAATGAAACTTAACAGATCAGTTTGGTGGGATGATATTAGAACTGACGAAGTAAAGGAATTAAAAGATGAGATTATGACCAGATCGTTTCATGAATCGATTGCAGCGCTTGAATCTCAATTTGGGGATGATTTGGACGATTGGCATTGGTCAGAGGCATTAAGTGTAACTCATAAACATGCCTTTGATAAGAGTGAAATTCTAAGAGGCTTTTTCAATGTAGGCCCCTTCTCAACGGATGGGGGTAATGAAGTAATCAATAATCAAATGTTTAAACTGAACCCTACTGGAAAATACGAAGTTAAGGCTGGTCCATCAACCAGACGGGTTATTGATTTTAGTGATGTAGAAAATGCCAAATCTATTCTGCCTACCGGACAATCGGGAAATGTATTTAGTAAACATTATAAAGACCAAACCCAAAAATACCTTAAGGGTGAGTTTGTAAAAATGATGCTCAATAAAGATGAAATAAAGGCTTCGAAAGATATACTCATACTCTTACCCGAAAAAGATAGCTTATAGATAAAAACACCGATTCAAACTCTCATCGAATTGGTATTTGTCAGTTTTTATTAAAAAAAATGATTCAGGAAAAAAGACCAGAAGAAAGATATCGATCACCGCGATCACAAATGATACAAACGATGACACCTTTATCAATTTGATTGGCTATTTTTAAAGCTGTTGACACTGAACCACCGCTACTCATGCCCGAAAAAACGCCCTCATCTTTAGCGAGGCGAATACTCATAGCCCTTGCTTCATCTTCACTGACTTCAATGATGCGATCTACTTTTGACCTATCAAATATTTTAGGAAGATATTCTTCAGGCCACTTTCTAATTCCTGGAATTTTAGAATTATCTGTCGGTTGTGCTCCCACAATTTCTATGTCAGGGTTCATTTCCTTTAAAAACGATGACACTCCCATGATCGTTCCGGTTGTTCCCATTGCGGATACAAAATGAGTAACTTCATGATTAGTATCCTCCCATATTTCAGGGCCGGTAGTTTTATAATGTGCCTTCCAATTGTCATCATTGGCAAACTGATTTAGCATTGTAAAACCTTCTTGACTCACTTTTTTATCGGCATAATCTCTTGAGCCTTCAATTCCGTTAGAAGCAGAAGTCAAAGTTACCTTCGCGCCATAGGCCCTCATAGTTTGCACCCTCTCTATGGTTGAGTTTTCAGGCATCACTAATTCAATATCCAGATTGTAAACACCAGCTATCATAGCCAGGGCTATTCCTGTATTTCCACTTGTAGCCTCAATAAGCTTGCTATGTTCATCGATTTCCTTTCTTTCAAGAGCAGATTTGATCATGTTAAGAGCAGGCCTGTCTTTTACGCTTCCCCCTGGATTATTTCCTTCAAGTTTAAACAAAAGCTTTACATCCTTATTTTCTACTAAAGTTCTAGAGGCTACAAGAGGTGTATTACCAATAAGATCGAGAATTCCTTTAGTTTGCATGATCAGTCTTTTTTTTAAGTTTAGTATCTGTTCTTTGATAAACAATTGAATCTGGAGGCACTGATTTTGTCAACCAAACATTTCCGCCAATGGTGCAATTTTCTCCTATGATGGTGTCTCCTCCTAATATGGTAGCGCCAGCATAAATTGTGACGTTGTTTTCAACAGTTGGATGTCTTTTTTGATCTTGCATATCTTTTGAAACTTGCAAGGCTCCTAACGTTACACCTTGATAGAGTTTGACCTTGTTTTTAATAATGGTGCTTTCTCCAATCACAACACCAGTTCCGTGATCAATAAAAAAAGGAGAACCAATAATGGCCCCTGGATGAATATCGATTCCTGTAAGACGATGTGCGTATTCACTCATCATTCTAGGGACTAAAGGCAAACGTTGCATATGTAAAACATGACTTATTCTATAAACTGCTATGGCGAAAAAACCTGGATAGGCAAGAATAACTTCCTCTACACTTTTAGCAGCAGGGTCATGCAGGTAAATGCATTTTGCATCCTGATTAAGTTGTTTCAGTAGATCCGGAAGATTAATTAAAAACTTTTTCCAAATATTTTCAAACCCAACTCCTTCTTTTTGGTCAATCATTAATGCGATTTCCTTAAAAGAATTTGCTAAGGCGTTGATGTTTTCCGAAACAGATATTTTAGAATCAAAAAGTATAAGGAACAGATCATTTGCAAAATCCTCAGTTTGCGATTTCAACCTAAAATCGACCAAATGGTTCTGCTTGTTATTTTTAATGCTTTGTATGATTTTATCTATTGACATTGCCTTAATATTTCTTGTGCCTATCGCCTAAAGACGAATTATTATTTGAGAGATTACAAATAGTATAAGTTTTATATTTTTTTATAAATCTCGTTAAAAGGTATTCTGAACCTTTCGCCATAAACTCCCTCGGGTTTTCTTATGCCGCAACTTACAACCATATTTATTTCTGCGCCTTGAGGCAGGTTAAGCAATCTTTTAATTCGGAGAGAATCTATTCCTTCCATTGGGCAAGTATCGTAGTTAATATCAGCCATTGCAAGCATAAAGGTTTGGGCAGCTAGACCAGCACTTTTATGTGCCACAATTCTCATATCACTATTTCGGGCCTGCCTGTAGATTGGTCTAAAAAGCCCGATAAGCCAATAAAAACTGAATTTTAAATAGCCAAATATTCCAAAGAAATCGGCATAACTGAAAGGGATAATGGTTTTGTAATAGGTGAAGGCAAATTTGGCTCGTTTTGAGCGTTCCTTTTTAGGGATATCTCCAAAAACCTCTTTAAGGTTTTCTTCGTGTGCTTTTACTCTTTTTCTCCAAAGGTCTTTCCGGACTACCACTACAACCATTTGCTGAGCGGTTTTTGCAGCACTCTGATCAAAACAGCACTTAGACATTTTGAGAAGCATATCTTCTGATGTAATATGATGAAACTCCCACAACTGCATATTACTGCTGTTGGGAGCCAATACTGCTAATTCAATACATTGTTTTACTTTATCAGGGTCAATCGGTTGATCAGGATCATATTTTCTTACCGATCTTCTCCTCTTGACCGCTTCAGTAAATTCCATGCTTTTATTTTTTGATTTGGGATAGCATTTACATTGACAAATCTATCGCCGCGTCATTAAAGATAATTAAATGATTGTAGACTGTCCCAATGAAATATTCTCCATATGATAAAGGATATTTCTTTTATCAAGGATATATTCAGAAATGAATTCTCCCACAGTTGTGGTGTGCGCGAATTTCTTAGTTGAATTGATATCTGGGGTTGTTATATGATGCTCGATCGACTTTTCAACTGCATTTTTTATAGCATCAGCTTCCTCATAGAGTTTAAAATGTTCCAATAAGAGGGCCGCAGATAGAATGGTCGCTAATGGATTGGCAAGATTTTTCCCTTTCATTTCTGGAAATGAACCATGAATAGGTTCGAACATCACAGATTTCTCACCAATAGATGTTGAGGCTAATAAACCAATCGATCCTGAAATAACACTTGCTTCATCCGAAAGAATATCCCCAAACAAATTATCAGTTAAAATAACATCAAATTGTCTTGGGTTCACTATGATTTTCATCGCCGCGTTGTCAACATAAAGATAGTCTACAATTACGTCGGGATATTGTTTAGCCAATTCTTTAACACGTTTTCTCCAAAGCCTTGAGGTTTCAAGAACATTGGCCTTATCAATCAAGGTTAACTTTTTTCGTCTATTTTTTGCAGATTTAAACGCCATGTGTGCAACACGATCTATTTCTGAAATGCTATAATTACATATATCAGATGCAGAAGTCCCGTCAGCAGATGTGTTTTTGTCACCGTAATAAATACCTCCAGTCAACTCTCTGAAAATGATGAAATCTGTATTTTTTATTACTTTTTCTTTAATTGGAGATTTATGAACTAAGGTCGCAAATACCTTAAGAGGTCTTATATTAGCATATAATCCAAGTTCTTTTCTAAGTTTAAGTAATCCTTCTTCCGGTCTGATTTTCGTATCTGGACCATTTTCAAATTTTGGATCACCAATAGCTCCAAAAAGGATAGCATCAGAGTTATGACAGAGTTCAAGAGTTTCATCAGGTAAAGGAACACCTTTAACTTTGAGAGCACTTCCACCAACTAAACCGTTGGTAAAAGTGAATTTATGGTTAAATTTTATTTCAATGGCTTTAAGAACCTTAACGCCTTGCTCACAAACTTCGGGTCCTATTCCGTCACCTGCTAATACAGCTATCTTTAATTTCATCTGATATTTATTAGGAGGCTATTTTATCCCTAGTCACCCTAACAAATTTAATGATTTTTTCAATATCAATATCACCTACTTCCTTCATTTTATCTGCAGACTTTAAAAATTCAGGATAAACAAGGTCAAGTTCTATTTTTGTAAGATCAAATCCTATTTTTTTTGCTCTATATGCCAATGCTGCTCTACCACTTCTAGCGGTTAACACAATTGATGAATCGTTAACACCTACATCTGCGGGATTCATAATTTCATAGGTTCCTCGATTTTTGATAACGCCGTCCTGATGAATTCCTGAACTATGTGCAAACGCATTCTCACCAACAACAGCTTTATTAGGTTGAACCAAAATTCCCATATGATGCTGAACCAATTGAGAGGTGTTGTATAATAGTTGCGTATTAATATTGGTATCTAGCTCTAAATATGGGTGCTGTTTTAAAATCATCACCACTTCTTCAAGAGCTGTATTTCCGGCTCTTTCTCCGATTCCGTTGATTGTACATTCAATTTGTCTTGCTCCATTTTGGACCCCAGCAATTGAATTGGCAGTAGCCAAACCTAGATCATTGTGGCAATGGCAAGACAATATTACATTTTCAATGCCTTTTACATTTTCCATTAAATATTTCATCTTAGCGCCATATTCTTCTGGTAAACAATAGCCTGTCGTATCTGGAATATTTAACACTGTTGCTCCAGCTTTAATTACTTCTTCACAAACCTTAGCAAGGTAAGCGTTGTCAGTTCTACCTGCATCCTCTGCATAAAACTCAATGTCTTCAACATAGGTTTTGGCGTATTTGACAGCCTCCTTAGCTCTTTCAATAATTTTTTCAGGAGTAGAGTTGAATTTATATTTAATATGTGATTCAGAAGTGCCAATTCCAGTATGAATCCTTGGTCTTACTGCGTGTTTTAATGCTTCTCCAGCGGCATCAATATCCTTCATATTCGCTCTTGTCAAACCGCAAACTGTTGCATTTTTTACCAATTTGGCAATCTCTACTACAGAATTAAAATCTCCAGGGCTAGAAATCGGAAAACCTGCCTCAATAATATCCACTCCCAGTTCGTCCAGACGTTCCGCAATTATTAATTTTTCTGGCGTATTTAACTTACAACCAGGTACTTGCTCACCATCTCTAAGAGTCGTGTCGAATATTTGGACTTGATTTTTGCTCATTATTAAATATTTTTTATCACTTTTGAATAATCAAAATTAAAGGGAAATGAATAAAGTTGAGAATTTTCTTTTAAGTGTTTACTACATTCAGATTATTTGAAGATCTTATAAGCACCTAACAATTAGTTAGTTAAAGGTATTTTATTACGATGTCTATGGAAAAAACTGATGCTCTTTTTTTATTGGTCAAGTCATTGACAAAATCTGAAAAAAGACAGTTTAAATTGTATGCTGGAAGACTTGGTGGAAATTCTGAGAAGAATTTTATAGCATTATTTTCGATATTGGACAAACTTGAAGAATTTGATGAGAAACAGATTCTTTCCAATACCAATATTAAAAAACAACAACTTTCTAATTCAAAGGCTCATTTATATAGACAAATCTTGGTGAGTCTTAAATTGAACCCCATCCATCAGAGTGCAAAAATGCAGGTTAGGGAACAGTTGGATTTTGCTACGATCCTTTATAATAAAGGGCTTCATAAGCAAAGCCTGAAAGTTCTAGATAAAGCTAAAGGAATAGCCCTGGTAAATGAAGACAGTAATCTGGCCTTTAGCATCGTTGAGCTTGAAAAAGTAGTAGAATCACAATATATTACCAGAAGTTTGAGTAGCAGAGCAGATGACCTGATACTTCAATCAAAAGAGTTGGGTGAAAAAACCTTGATGCTCAGTAAATTATCGAACTTGTCTTTACAGTTATACAGTATGCTTTTGAAAAAAGGATATGTAAGCAATGATAAGGATTCTGAAGAAATAAAGACCTTTTTTAAGAACGCTTTACCTGAATATGAGCTTAAAAATTTGGGTATAATTGAGAGGCTGTATTTGTACAAAGCTTATTTGTGGTATAGTTTCATCATTCAGGATTTGGTTTCCAGTTACAGGTATGCTCAGAAGTGGGTTGATCTATTCTATTATAACCCGGTAATGAAAAAAACCAACCCTGTTTTTTATTTGAAAGGAATAAACTATTTGTTGGAGTCTTTATTTCTTATCCAGCACTTAACAAGATTCAGGTCTACTTTGAACTTTTTTGAAGAAGAGCTTAACAATCAAAGATTTCTTATAAACGAGAATACCGAGTCTCTGGCTTTCTTATACCTGTATTTAAACAAGATAAATTTATATTTCTTAGAGGGTAATTTTAATCTTGGTTTGAATCTCATTCCTGAAGTGCTTGATGAGATTGAAAATCACAGATCCAAAATTGATGATCACCATGTGATGGTTTTCTATTATAAATTTGCCAGCTTATATTTTGGAGCTTCCCAATATGAAAAGTGTATTTACTATTTAGAAAAAATAATAAAAAACAAACAGCTAGGTATGAGAGAAGACCTGTTGTGTTTTACAAGGATTCTGAATTTAGTGGCGCACTATGAGGCTGGCATGGATCAAAACCTCGAAGTATTGATCAAATCCACCTATAAATTTTTAATGAAGATGAACGAACTGCATTTAGTGCAGCAAAAATTCATAAACTTTTTGAGAAATTTAAGTAATATTTATCCTCATGAATTAAAAAAAGCCTTTAAAGAGCTTCATAAAGAATTAAAGGTTTTTGAAAACCATCCTTATGAAAAAAGATCCTTTATGTATTTGGATATTATTTCTTGGCTTGAAAGCAAGATTGACAATGTTTCGGTCGAATCAATAATTAAGAAAAAATCTAAACTAGTATATAAATAAATTATGTAGTTTTGAGCTTTATAAAAATCATGAGAAATAACAATCTAATTTTAGTCACTGTCTGTATTATTATTCGTTGAGAATGGAATGGGAAGTGCTATCATTATAAGAATATATGAACCTTCCAAACGGAAGGTTTTTTTTTTGTTAAACCTTGTAAATTAGAGCAATTAAGTATTTGATTATCAATAGTTAAGATGCTTTCGTGTCCGATTGGATGTTGTAATAAAATAAATAAGAAATCTAGAAACGATTAAAGCCTTTTTATTTTTGATGATTATTTAAAGAATAATTGATTTTAAGAACAGAATATCATAACAAACAAATATACCTTACTTATTAATGAAGCGATTAAATAAGCACAGCCAAAGATTAACTCAGGATGCAACCCAACCAGCTGCACAAGCTATGTTATATGCAGTGGGTCTGAATGATGATGATATGCAGAAACCCCAGGTAGGTATTGCAAGTACCGGTTACGATGGTAATCCATGTAATATGCATTTGAATAATTTGGCAGCGGGTATAAAAGAAGAAGTAAATAAGAAAGATCAAGTAGGTTTGATTTTTAATACAATAGGTGTTAGTGATGGTATTTCAATGGGTACCAGCGGTATGAATTATTCATTGCCTTCAAGAGATATTATTGCAGATTCTATTGAAGTGGTAATGAATGCTCAAAGTTACGATGCGCTTGTGTCGGTTGTGGGCTGTGATAAAAATATGCCTGGAGCTATTATGGCCATGCTTAGATTGAATCGACCTTCTCTTATGGTTTACGGAGGTACTATAGCTTCTGGAAGTTATAAAGGCCGTAAATTGAATATAGTCTCAGCATTTGAGGCGCTTGGTCAAAAAATATCTGGAGAGATAACTGATCAAGAGTATAAAGGTATTATCAAAAGTGCCATTCCTGGTGCAGGAGCCTGTGGAGGAATGTACACTGCTAATACCATGGCATCTTCGATTGAAGCTATGGGTTTTGCTTTGCCTTATAATTCATCGATTCCAGCAGAGAATCCTCATAAAGGAAATGAGAGTACTAGAATTGCAGCAGCCATCAAAAACCTGCTGGAACTGGATTTGAAGCCTTTGGATATTATTACAAAAAAATCTCTTGAGAACGCTGTGGCTTTGGTAAATGCGCTTGGTGGTTCAACCAATGCGGTTTTACATTATTTAGCAATTGCGCACGCTGCAGGTATTGAGTTTACACTTGATGATTTTCAACGAGTTAGTGACCGTACGCCTTTAATAGCAGATCTCAAGCCAAGTGGTGAATATTTAATGGAAGATGTTCACGGTGTAGGAGGTACTCCAGCTGTGATGAAATATCTGTTGGAAGGAGGGTATTTACACGGTGATTGTATGACTGTGACCGGTAAAACCTTAGCGGAAAACCTTAAGGATGTCAAACCACTTAGTTTTGATGAAGACCAACAAGTTATTCATTCGACTGATGAGCCATTAAAATCATCTGGTAATTTGCAGATTCTCTTTGGGAATCTAGCTTTAGAGGGTTCAGTGGCTAAGATCAGTGGTAAGGAAGGAAATTTGTTCAAAGGGAAGGCAGTTGTTTTTGACGGTGAACAGGAAGCCAATGATGGTATAGGAGCTGGAAGAGTTTCTAAAGGTGACGTTGTAGTTATTCGTTATGTAGGACCAAGAGGAGGGCCTGGCATGCCGGAAATGTTGAAGCCAACTTCTATGATTATGGGAGCAGGTTTAGGAAAAACGGTTGCATTGATTACAGATGGTAGATTTTCTGGAGGGACTCATGGCTTTGTTGTAGGACATATTACTCCGGAAGCTCAATCAGGTGGTCTGATAGGTTTATTAAAAGATGGAGACATGATTACAATTGATGCTGCCAATAATAAGATAGATGCCAACCTAAGTGCAGAGGAAATTGCAAAAAGGAAGGCCGGATGGGCTGCTCCTGCTACGAAGCACACAAAAGGAATTTTATATAAATATGCGAAAATGGTCTCATCTGCATCCGAAGGTTGCGTGACGGACAAGTTTTAAATAATAAAAATTGATAAAATTGTTATTTATGGAAACAATAACAAAATCTACACAAAAAGTGACAGATAAAAAGAGTGTTAAAATAACAGGTGCCGAAGCAGTAGTAAGGTGTTTGTTAGAAGAAAATGTCGATCTTATTTATGGATATCCGGGAGGAGCCATTATGCCAGTCTATGATGAATTGTATAAATATGAAAAGGAGTTGCATCATGTTTTAACAAGACATGAGCAAGGTGCAATTCACGCTGCTCAAGGATATGCAAGAGTCACGGATAAAGTTGGTGTTGCCATTGCAACATCAGGTCCGGGAGCAACAAATTTAGTTACTGGAATTGCAGATGCTCAAATTGATTCAACACCTCTTGTATGTATTACAGGTCAGG
>CAYMKR010000052.1:0-11406 GCA_964390865.1 uncultured Flavobacteriaceae bacterium
GAACAGATCAGACAGTTGACTGGTATGCGTGGATTAATGGCGAAACCGAAAAAATCTACTGCTGGTGGTGGTGAAATTATTGAGAACCCGATTCTTTCTAACTTTAAAGAAGGATTATCGATTCTTGAATACTTTATCTCTACACACGGTGCGAGAAAAGGTTTGGCGGATACTGCTTTGAAGACGGCAGATGCCGGGTACCTTACCAGAAGGCTTGTGGATGTTGCACAGGATGTGATTATTAATGAAGAAGATTGTGGTACTCTTAGAGGTTTAGAGGTTAGACCTTTGAAGAATAATGATGAGATTGTTGAATCTCTTTCTGAAAGAATATTTGGTAGAGTTTCTTTACACGATGTATATAGTCCTAAAACGGATGAGATTATCGTTCATGCAGGTGATTTATTTACAGAAGAATGTGTGAAAAAAGTAGAACTTGCTGAATTAGATGCTGTTGAGGTTCGATCTGCACTTACTTGTGAAGCGAAAAAAGGTATCTGTACAAAATGTTACGGAGTTAGTCTTTCAACTAATAGTATGGTTCAAAGAGGTGAGGCAGTAGGTGTTGTAGCCGCTCAATCAATTGGAGAACCAGGAACTCAGTTAACATTGAGAACCTTCCACGTAGGTGGTATTGCAGGAAACATTTCTGAAGATTCTCGTTTGGTTGCAAATTATGGAGGAGATCTAGTAATTGATGACCTTAAAACTGTTGATGGTAAAGACAATGAAGGTAATCCTATTAAAACTGTAATTTCTAGAACAAGTGAATTTAAAATCATTGATAAGAATTCAGGTATTGTTTTAAGTACGAATAACATTCCTTATGGTTCTCACATTTTTGTTGAGAATAAGACCAAAATTAAGAAAGGTGATACCATTTGTCAATGGGATCCATACAATGGGGTAATTGTTTCTGAATTTAGTGGTAAGGCTGTATTTGAAGATGTAGTTGAAGGTGTTACTTACATAGTCGAGATGGATGAACAAACTGGATTTAAGGAAAAAGTAATTTCTGATGCCAAGAAACATCGAGTGATTCCAACATTACATGTTCAGACTAAAAAAGGTGAAACCCAAAGATCTTATTCTTTACCAGTAGGTGCCCACTTATTGATTGAAGAAGGACAGAAAATTGAAGCGGGTCAAATCTTGGTGAAGATTCCACGTAAGTCAGGTAAAGCTGGTGATATTACAGGTGGTCTTCCAAGGGTAACTGAATTGTTTGAAGCGAGAAATCCATCAAACCCTGCAGTTGTCTCTGAGATCGACGGTGTAATTTCTTTTGGAAAAATCAAAAGAGGTAACAGAGAAATCATTGTAGAGTCTAAATTAGGAGATGTAAAGAAATACTTGGTTAAATTATCTAACCAGATTCTTGTACAAGAGAATGACTTTGTAAAAGCTGGAATGTCTCTATCAGACGGTGCAACTACACCAACTGATATATTGAATATTATGGGACCTGGAAAGGTTCAGGAATATTTGGTGAATGAGATTCAAGAAGTTTATCGTTTACAAGGAGTGAAAATTAATGACAAACACTTTGAAGTTGTTGTAAGACAAATGATGCGTAAAGTTAAAGTGATTGATTCAGGAGATACTATTTTCCTAGAAAATCAATTGGTTCATAAGAATGACTTTATGAGTGTTAATGATAATATTTACGGACTTAAAGTGATAGAAGATGAAGGAGATTCAGCTGAAATGAAAGCTGGGCAAATTGTATCTTCTAGAGATTTAAGAGATGAAAATTCTATTTTACGTAGAAATGATAAGAACCTAATGGTTGCTCGTGATGCAATTCCTGCAACAGCAGAGCCTATTTTACAGGGTATTACACGTGCATCGCTTCAAACGAAATCATTTATATCGGCTGCTTCCTTCCAGGAAACAACCAAAGTATTGAATGAAGCTGCTGTTAGTGGTAAAGAGGATTATTTAGAAGGACTAAAAGAAAATGTAATCGTTGGTAAACGAATTCCTGCAGGAACAGGAATGAGAGAATACGATCATATCATTGTTGGTTCTAAGGATGAAATGGAAGGTTAATTATAAAATAGGCACGATTTATCGTGCCTATTTTTTTATAAAAATTTAGCTTATGTCAGAAGAAACGAAACAAAACCAATTGAATATTGAAATTGATGAGAAAACAGCAGATGGTACTTATGCCAATCTTGCGATTATCAATCACTCTATTTCTGAATTTGTAGTTGATTTTATTAACGTAATGCCAGGGTCTCCTAAGTCAAAGGTGAAATCAAGAATCATATTGACTCCTCAGCATGCGAAGAGGTTATCGAAAGCTTTAGCAGATAACGTTAGCCGTTTTGAAGCTAAGAATGGCGAGATTAAGGATTATGAGCAGCCACCAATTCCCATGAATTTTGGGCCTACAGGGCAAGCTTAAAAGATTATAAAACGGGTTATTACCCGTTTTTTTTTATTTTAGCCAAATGAATTTTCCTGCAAAATTACTTCACAAATTGGACGCTCGCCAAGAAAATGGAAGTTTGAGAAGTCTATCACCACAAAATGATCTAATCGACTTTTCTTCTAATGATTACCTCGGTTTTGCCAAAAATCCAACTATTTTTAAAGAGGTACGGGAAGAATTAAATACATATTTCCCGATAAATGGTAGTACTGGATCACGTTTGTTATCTGGTAATTTTGATTTTCATGAAGCTTTAGAGCGTCAATTGGCTGATTTTTTTGGCGCCAAATCGGCTCTTCTGTTTAATTCAGGTTATGATGCCAATATAGGGTTACTATCTTCAGTACCTCAAAGAGGTGATTCTATTTTTTACGATGAAAGCTCTCATGCATCAATAAGAGATGGTATTAGATTGTCAAATGCCAAGTCATATAGATTTAAACATAATGACCTGAATGACCTAGAGTTGAAACTTAAGAAAGCCGGTACTGAGGGGCAAGGATATATAGTTGTAGAATCAATCTATTCAATGGATGGTGATGCTGCGCCTTTGTCTGAATTAGTCACAATTTCAAAGAAGTATAATCTAAGACTTATTGTTGATGAAGCACATTCAACTGGCGTTTATGGATCATTGGGTCAAGGAATGGTTAATGAGTTGAATTTAACTCCGTTTGTCTTTGCCAGAATTTACACCTTTGGAAAGGCAGTTGGCTGTCATGGTGCTGCTATAGTAGGAAGTTCATTGCTTATTCAATATCTAATAAATTTTGCCAGGTCCTTTATATATACAACAGCGATGCCGGTTCACAATGTGTTGGCAATAAAAAAAGCTCTTTTATTACTGAAGTCTACCAAGGATAGATCTGTTCTTTTGAAGAATGTAGCATGTTTCAAAGAAATGATAGTTAAAAATCATTTGGACGAAATATTTATTAAAAGTAATAGCCCGATTCAAAGCGCAATAATTGCTTCAAATGAAAAAGTAAAACAAATTGCACTTAAACTCAGAGCGCATAAATTCGACGCAAAGCCTATTTTAAGTCCAACCGTTCCGATGGGTCAGGAGCGCATAAGATTTTGTGTTCACAGTTATAATACTTCAGCTGACATTCAAGAAATTCTTTTTTTATTGAGTACTTTTGTCTAGATTTTTTTAAGTGTTTCATGAATAAATATTTTATTACAGGAATCGGTACAGATGTTGGTAAAACTGTTGCTTCGGCAATAGTTGTGGAGGCTTTACAAGCCGATTATTGGAAGCCCATTCAGGCAGGAGAAATAAGCCATTCTGATATCCATAGTGTCATGGAACTCATCTCTAATTCAAAATCAGAAATGCATGGACATAGTTATGCCTTAGAGACACCAATGAGCCCTCATGCCTCTGCTGAGATTGATGGGATAGAAATAGACATTAATCTTATTAAAGAGCCCAAAACGGATAATCATCTTGTGATTGAAGGAGCAGGAGGTTTGCTAGTTCCTTTAAATGATAAAGAAACCATAGTTGATATGATCAAGGATGATTATAAAGTAATTGTCGTATCAAGGCACTATTTAGGAAGTATCAATCATTCTCTGTTAACCTTGAGTCATTTAAGAGCAAAGGGAATAGAGGTTGTAGGAATTATATTTAATGGCGAGGTTCATCAAAGCACAGAGGAGATAATTACGAAGATGGGAATGGTAAAACAAATCGGCAGAATTGATGAGGAAGCCCATATTGATAAAACAGTAATCAAAAAATACGCTAAGTTATTTAAATCAAGATTGGAGGCATTATAATGAATCTTAAACAAAGAGACCGGAAGCATTTATGGCATCCATTGACTCAACATAAATTACATCCTGAACACTTGCCAATTGTTAGGGCAGAGGGAGTTTGGTTATTTGATGATGAAGGGAACAAATATATAGACGGAATAGCTAGTTGGTACACTTGTATGTATGGGCATAGCAATCCGAGGATAATATCAGCCGTAAGGGAACAATTGGGTACTTTGGATCAAGTTGTATTTAGCGGATTCACGCATCCTCCGGCAATTGAGCTTTCAGAGAAATTAATGGGCATTCTGCCAAGAAATATAGCAAAAATTTTCTTTTCTGATAATGGTTCAACATCGGTAGATGTCGCCATTAAAATGTCTTTGCAATATCATTTCAATAGGGCTAAAAAACGCAGTAAGGTAATCGCTTTACATAATGCGTTTCATGGGGATACCTTTGGGGCTATGTCTGTATCAGGACTATCCGTTTATAATGGTCCTTTTGAAGATTTTTTACTAAGTATTGAAAGAATAGATGTTCCTGATGAGTTGAATTGGGAATCAGTAATGAATGATTTCAAGGCTTTACTTGATACAGGAGAGGTTGCAGCATTTATTTATGAGCCCTTAGTGCAGGGAGCTGCTTCTATGCACATGTTTGCGCCTGAACATCTAGATAAGCTTATTAAAATGGCTAAGGATGCTCATGTTTTGACGATCGCAGATGAAGTGATGACTGGATTTGGTAAAACAGGCCGGAATTTCGCTTCAGATTATATGACGTCAAAGCCTGATATAATTTGTTTGTCCAAATCTCTCACTGCCGGAGTTGCTCCAATGGCCCTTACTTGTTGTAGCCAGGAGGTATATGATGCTTTTTATGATGATGATATCAGCAAAGGTTTTTTTCATGGACATACTTATTCAGCCAATCCTTTGGCCTGCACGGCTGCAATAGCAGGGATAGACCTTCTATGCACAGATGAAATTCAAAGCAATATCAAGAGAATAAATAAGCGGCATCTTGAATTTGAGCAGTATATTAGTAAGAACCCTAAAGTAAAAGCAACCCGCGTAAGAGGAGTGATATTTGCCTTGGATCTCAATGTCCAAATGGATAGATATGGAAAGTTAAGAGATCAATTATATGCTTTTTTTATGGAGCAAGGAGTTTTCTTAAGACCTTTGGGAAATACTGTTTATACGCTTCCTCCTTATGTGATTGCCGATGATGAACTCAATCAGATCTATGATGTGATTGAAAAATGTTTAGAGATAATTTGATATGAGGGATAAAATTTCTATTGTTTCAATGGCTTCGGTATCTGCCTTAGGTGCCTCAGAAGATGAAATTTGGCAAAGTTATGTGGAAAGGAAATCTTTGATTGTCAATAAAATTTTTGATAAATTTTCGGCGCTTGTTAGTGGGGTTTCTGAGAAGTATCAAGATGAAATATGCCTCCTAAATAAAACAAAAAATTACAAGGATTTGGATCCTTCTGTCTTAATGGCGATTTATATTTCAAGAAAAGCTTTTGGACGTTCGGCTTGGAATGATTTAGAGTTTGGCGTGAATATTGGCTCATCAAGAGGAGCTACTCATTTATTCGAAAAATACTTTAAAGAATTTAGCGACAATGACAAAGGGCATGTTAACACTTTAAGTTCCCCAACAACTACACTTGGTAACATTTCATCTTGGGTGGGGCATGACCTGCAAAGTCAAGGACCTGTAATCAGTCATTCTATTGCATGCTCTACTGCTTTACATGGGGTATTGAATGGGATTGCCTGGATAAGTAGCGGTATGAGTGATCGTTTTCTAGCTGGTGGAAGTGAGGCTTCAAATACACCATTTACCATTGCACAAATGAAGGCCTTAAAAATTTATGCAAGACAAGAAACTAAATTTCCTTGCCTCAGTCTTGATATGGAAAAAAATAAAAACACAATGGTTTTAGGAGAGGCCGCCGCAGTTTTTTGTCTTGAAAGAGGGATTAGTAAAAACGCATTGGCCGTGATCCAGGGAATAGGATATGCTACAGAACCATTAAAGCACAATATCTCTATATCAACAAATGCGGACTGTTTCCAGAAATCTATGAAAATGGCGATTAAGGAAATCAAAGCAGAGGAAGTAGATGTAATTGTTACTCATGCACCAGGAACAATAAAAGGAGATAGTTCTGAATGCAATGCCATTAAAATTGTATTTGGAGAAGATCATCCGGCCCTTACATCTAATAAATGGATCATTGGTCATTCTCTGGGAGCATCTGGAGGAATGAGCTTAGAAATGGCAATTTTGATGATGAAGAACCAAAAGTTTATAGATGTGCCTTTTGGTAGTTTTAAGAAAAAACCAAAGCAGATCAAGAAGGTCTTGGTCAATGCGGTTGGTTTTGGAGGGAATGCAGTAAGTGTATTACTTTCTTTAGATTAATAACCTAAATTTTAAATTGAACTCAGGTTAATACATAAGGTTTCCGTATTTTTGAATTTTAAAATAAATGAGATGAGAGCATATTCAAAAGAAGAAATAATAGATATATATAACAAGCCAATTATGGAACTCATCTTTGAGGCCGCGAATGTACACCGCGAGTTTCATGATCCTTCTAAAATTCAGGTGAGTACCTTAATTTCGATCAAAACAGGAGGTTGTCCTGAAGATTGTGGCTATT
Organism: uncultured Flavobacteriaceae bacterium; assembly: GCA_964390865.1. Taxonomy (GTDB): domain Bacteria; phylum Bacteroidota; class Bacteroidia; order Flavobacteriales; family Flavobacteriaceae; genus Lutimonas. The sequence continues at coordinate 6,894 of CAYMKR010000052.1, forward strand.
GTCCTCAAGCTGCGAGATATCACACTCAGATTGATAAAAACGATCTTCTTCCATATGAAACTGTACTCAATCTTGCCAAACGAGCCAAAGAGAATGGATCTTCTCGTGTTTGTATGGGTGCTGCCTGGAGAAATGTGAAAGAAGGAGAAGATTTTGAAAGTGTTTTAAAAATGGTGAGTGGTATCAGTGACTTAAATATGGAAGTTTGCTGTACTCTGGGAATGGTAACCGAAAGTCAAGCTACTCGTTTGGCCGAAGCTGGTTTGCATTATTATAATCACAATTTAGATACTTCAGAAGAATACTATAAGGAAGTAATTTCAACTAGAGGTTATGAAGACCGATTGGAAACATTGAATAATGTAAGAAAGAGTGCCTTAAAAGTTTGTTCTGGAGGAATCATTGGAATGGGTGAAAAAATTGAAGATAGGGCAGGGATGTTATTGAGCCTTTCTAGATTGGACCCACAACCAGAATCAGTACCAATTAATGCATTAGTTGCTGTGGAAGGAACTCCTCTTGAAGAACAGAATATTGTTCCTGTATGGGATGTGATCAGGATGATTGCTACAACGAGAATCGTAATGCCAAAAACTACAGTAAGGTTATCTGCTGGTAGAACTGAGATGAGTACTGAAGGACAGGCTTTATGTTTTATGGCTGGTGCATCTTCAATTTTTGCAGGAGAAAAATTATTGACCACGCCAAATCCAGGTGAGGACAAAGATGCTGAAATGTTTTCTCTGTTAGGATTAATTCCTACTGAAAAGAAAAAGGATAATACAGGTAAATTTAAGATAAGAAAATCCCTAGTGGAAGCCGAAGAAAGTAAAAAATGGAGTAGACCAGGCCATGCCATTGAAAGAAACCTTGCTGCAACTGAGAAAGCTAAGGACCTTAGAAAATCTCTTAAGGAAAGTTAATTTGGGTTTTTTAGTCAGAGGATACCTGAATAAATCCTCTGTAAGTCCCTAAATAAAAGCTATTTTTTGGGCCAAATATTATTATTTGCCGCTCGAGTATAGATTCTATTTCTATCAGAAATATATGAATAAGCAGCTCCGGCGGTATTACTAAAAATATTTCCCCTACCTTTTTTCTGCAAATTCGAAGGCCCAACTTCCCCTCCCTACAGGGGTAAATGATCTAAAACCTTAATGGTATCTTTTATATCTAAAAGTAACAATGCAGTATTAGCCCTCCCAAAGCAAAGCGCTGCCGTTGTGCTATCATTTATAAAAGTGAAAGTTGGACACATACCAGAAAAATCACCGCCTTTTGCTGTACATAAAAGCAGCCTACTCTGTGGTTGTTTTCAATAGGTCCGATAATCGATTCCTTGAATTAGAAGTATTTTTCGTATTTTTAGAAGTCTTTAATATTTAATCGATTATGCAATACTTTAGTCAAGATTACCTGGAATTCTTTAAAGAATTAGCAGCTAATAACCATAAAGATTGGTTCGATACGAATCGTAAGCGCTATGAAATTGTGGTACGGGAACCGTTCAAAGAATTTATAGCGGAACTTATAAAAGCTTTGTCAAAAAGTGATTCAGATTTAGACATTGAGCCCAAAGAAGCCATTTTCAGGATTAACAGGGATATTCGTTTTTCTAAAGACAAGACTCCCTATAAACTAAGTAATTCAGCCATAATAAGCAGTAGGGGACGCAAAGATAAAAATCATCCAGGCATCTATATTGAATTTGGACCAGAAAAACTTGCTTTCTACGGCGGTATATATATGCCTGATTCTAAAATGGTTCAGAAATTGCGCGCTTATTTCAAAGAACATTCAAAAGAATTAGACGACATCATAGAGGCACCTGGATTTAAGAACATTTTTGGAGAGTTACGTGGTGAGAAAAGTAAAAGAATACCTATTGAATTTAGGGAGAGTGTTCAAAAACAACCTTTACTTATGAATAAACAATGGTATTATTATACACATCTGCCACCGGAGATTATAACCTCAAGTAATTTGATGGAGACCATTTTGGAACTTGATAAAAAAGCCTCTCCAATGAAAATTTTTTTAACGAATGCCTTGTATAAATGATTATGAGTAGAATAGCTACATATAACGAGTTTTATAAATTTTATCTTACTGAACATCAGAATAAAACATGTCGGATATTGCACTTCATTGGGACATTAATAGTTTTTATTTTAGCATTCTTGGCGTTTTATTTAGGTAAGTCTTTACTATGGTTTTTTGTTCCTTTATTTGGATATGGTTTTGCCTGGGTGGGCCATTACTTTTTTGAAAAGAATAAACCCGCTACTTTTTCTTACCCATTATGGAGTCTTATTTCGGATTTTAAAATGTTTTTTGATATTTTATTTGGCAAGATTTCATTTGACGGAACTAAGGATTGAAATGTAATGTCAATATATCTCTTCGTCTAAGCTTTTAAATTAATATTTATGAAATTATTATTAAGCGTGGGAATGCTTTTATTGAGCTTAGTTGTTGTTGGCCAGATCAGTGATGATCATTTAGAATTAGGAGATAAGGCTCCACAAATTGTGTCAGTTGATCAGAATGGTAAACAGATTGATTCAAAAATAATTTTACAGGATCAGCAGATTTTGCTCATTTTTTACCGTGGAAATTGGTGCCCTCATTGTATGAAACATCTGAGCTCTCTTCAGAGTCACTTACAAGAGTTTAAGGATAAGGGAATCTATGTTTTAGTAGTTAGCCCAGAAAGTGAAGAAAGAACAGTGGAGACCTCAAATTTGATAGAAAGCAGTTTTTCTATTATTCACGATTCAGGAAATAAAATAATGAATGACTATATGGTGGCCTTTGAAGTAAACGAGAAAACCGTACCTAATTATTATGAAAAATTAAACGAACGATTAGCTACTTATAATGTAGACAATAATAATGTTTTACCGGTTCCGGCTACTTATTTGATTAATCAAGATGGAAAAGTATCTTATGTTCATTATGATCCTGACTATAAAAATCGTTCAGATCTCAATGAAATTTTAAAATTTTTATAAAAAAAACACCTGTCCAAATTAATGAACAGGTGTTTTTATTTTTTAACAATACAATTCCATAGTATCATTACATGATTGATATCTTACATCATTCCTGGCATACCACCACCACCCATTGGAGGCATTCCTCCGGCAGGGGCATCTTCTTTGATGTCAACTAGCGCGCATTCAGTGGTAAGGATCATTCCGGCAACCGAAGCCGCATTTTCCAAAGCAATACGAGTTACCTTAGTAGGATCGATAATTCCTGCTTTGTGCATATGCACGTATTCTCCTGTTTTTGCATTGAATCCATAATCATTCTTTCCTTCAAGAACCTTAGAAACAATAACTGATCCTTCGTGTCCTGCATTCTCAGCTATTTGACGAAGTGGTTCTTCAATGGCACGTGCAATAATCTTAATACCTGTACCCTCATCCTGATTCTCACTTTTCAATTTGTCGAGTTTTGATTTAGCTCTAACAAAAGCAACGCCACCACCAGCGATAATACCTTCCTCAACGGCAGCTCTGGTTGCGTGTAAAGCATCATCCACACGGTCTTTCTTTTCTTTCATTTCAATCTCACTGGCTGCACCTACGTACAAAACAGCTACACCTCCTGCTAATTTAGCCAAGCGTTCCTGAAGTTTTTCTTTGTCGTAATCAGAAGTTGTAGTCTCAATTTGAGCCTTGATCTGGTTAACTCTTCCTTTGATTGTGTCAGTATCTCCTGCACCGTTTACAACAGTCGTATTGTCTTTGTCAATACTAATTCTTTCAGCTGTACCCAACATGTCAATAGTTGCATTTTCAAGGGTAAATCCTCTTTCTTCAGCGATTACCGTACCTCCTGTCAAAATAGCAAGGTCTTCAAGCATAGCCTTTCTTCTGTCTCCAAAACCAGGTGCTTTTACAGCTGCTATTTTTAAAGATCCTCTTAATTTGTTTACAACAAGAGTTGCAAAAGCTTCTCCGTCGATGTCTTCTGCAATGATCAATAAGGGTTTACCCGATTGTGCTACCGGTTCAAGAACAGGTAGTAAATCTTTCATCGTCGATATCTTTTTGTCATACAATAAGATGTATGGAGATTCAAGTTCGGCAATCATTTTTTCTGAATCAGTTACAAAATATGGAGATAAATATCCTCTGTCAAATTGCATACCTTCAACAATGTCAACATAGGTTTCAGTTCCCTTAGCTTCTTCAACAGTGATCACACCTTCTTTACCAACTTTAACAAAAGCTTCTGCAATCAATTCTCCTATAGACTCATCATTATTTGAAGAGATAGAAGCCACCTGCTTGATCTTGTCCAATTTACTTCCAACTACTTGTGATTGGCTTTTAAGGTCTTCAATGATAACCTGAACAGCTTTGTCAATACCGTGTTTTAAATCAAGAGGGTTAGCACCGGCGGCAACATTTTTTAAACCTTCTTTTACGATGGCCTGAGCTAATACAGTTGCAGTAGTCGTTCCATCACCAGCAAGATCATTGGTTTTAGAAGCAACTTC
>CAYMKR010000053.1:0-11180 GCA_964390865.1 uncultured Flavobacteriaceae bacterium
TCAAATGATCCCAAGTAATCAGACAGGATATATACCTTTTCTATAACTATTCCTGCGACCATCGCAACTGCTTCGTCAATTTGGTAACAGGTTAGAACCGGTATTACAAAATCATAGATCAGTGAAGGACGAGTGATGTATGAAGCTTCAGTTGGAGGACCAAATTTCAAATCTGAAATGAGATAATATCTCAATTAGAATATTAAAAAAAACCTGTTAGTTTAAAACTAACAGGTTTTTTTATGTCTTGTATTGTTACTTTCAATGTAATAGTGTTCCAGAATTATATAAAATTTCAATTAGATCTGTTAAACAACAAACCCATACTAAAAAACACCCTTACCTTATTCACATCATTTACATAAGAAACGTCAAAATTAACAGGACCTAAAAAAGAGTGATATGCAAAATTAATTCCTGTAGAAATAATGCTACTTGTTTCAGATCCATCAGAGCTACCCGTTTCATATCCATCAGACCACCTCCCTTTTGGGGAAAAAGCATTTGCAATATAGTCATCAAATCCTGCAAACCCTACAGTTGCCAAATCTAAATGAGGTGTAAAATAAAATTTCGAAAATGGATTGATCTGAACTCCAAAATTTAACCTCATCATTTGATTTACAGATAGCTCATCTTCATGTAGACCTGGAAATATAATAGAACCTTTTCTTGGCGCTGTTATAGTTCCTCCCAAGGAATATTTTGCAGCAAAACCATAATCACTGAATGACAAATCATCTGATTTCAATTTGTCCAAAAAAATAAAAGCAACATTGGCTCCTATAATTCCTGTGACTTTATCATTAAATTCCCATCTACGCTCAAAATCAAGCGTCAATTTAGTAAAGCCATTAGTAGACCCTTTTACATCTTCTAAATCATCACCTGCATAGATGACCTCTGTGTCATGCAACAATGAACGAGCTACTCCAGCTCTTATGAAAGTTCCCTTAGTCGGGTAATAAACCTTATCCATTTTACTGTATAAATAATGAGCATCGATTTCAAAATTGCTAAATAAATAATTTTCAATACTTAGAAAACTATCATTAATTTCCTGATTTATTTTTGGTTTTAATCCACTATACTCATAACTAAGTCCAATTCCCACATAACTATGAAGAGAATTTAAATTTTTATTTAATTGATTATCAAATTGAATATAATTCGAATTCACCTCATCAGCGAACTCACCATTTAAATAGAATTTTTGCTCTAAAAACTCTCCTAACACTTCAGAACGCCACCACCAAGTTTTGTCTGGCCCAAATAGTTTTTGATACTGTACTCGAAATCTTGGTTGCTCAGCTATATCAATCGTAACCAATAATCTTGATGCCTTTCCTAGCAAATTTCTTCCTGTAACATTAACCATAAGCCCAACGCCTCTATAGGTATCATAATGAAGTGATCCTTTTATAACATTCTTAGATCGTTCATGTGCATTTAGATACAGCTCCTTTTTCCCATCCACTATGCCTCCCTCAAAATTGATTTGGCTAAAAGGTTTGTACCCATCGCTCGGGCAATTCCGTTAATAATCTCCTGAGATGAATATTTTTTACCAGTTTGCATATCTGCCCTTGCTATAACTAACTCAAGATTTGCTTCACTTATATTATTGTAAAAAATTTTATCAAGAATGATATCGTCTTTTACGACTGGAAGTTTATGCTCTCGTTGTTTGTGTTGTTTCAGTGTAGTTGCTAACTCCACTAAGGCATTTAATTGCAGGCTCGTAGCAATTTTCCCTTCAGTATAAATCTCAGTAGCATCGGTAAAATCACCGGTTGAATAGGTCAAATGAGGCATATGGTCAATTAAAATATCGCAGTCAGCTCTATTTGATGGGTTTTTGAGATTACTGCTAAGCATTCCTGCCTGAAAAAGTAGGGCTGGAATATTATCAAGTTTATCTTTCTTTTGCATGCCACCACCTACATCACTTCCGATAATGATATCGTAGCCCATTTCTTTGGCAATATCTACCGGAAAATTATTCAGAACACCTCCGTCTACCAATAAGATACTATCATGAGGTATGGCTTGAAAGACTCCGGGTATAGACATTGTGGCTCTCATAGCACGGCCAATAGACCCTTCATCTAGTAACACTTCTTTCCCATTAACGATGTCAGTTGTCATTGCCCGATATGGAATGGGTAAATCGTCAAAATCACGAACATTAAAAACCGGGTAGGTATATTTCGAAATGAACTCTCGAAGGTTTTGGTCTTTCAATAAGCCTGACTTAACCTTAGGTTTTCCCTCAATAATATCAAAATCAACCAATTGCCTTTTAAACTCACTCTTCTCCTCCATGCTAACATCATCCAAAGAGGTGTCACCGCCCAGTAATTCAGACCAATTAGCGTTTTGAGCTATATGGGAAATACTATCCCCAGAATACCCAATGGCGTAAAAAGCACCAACTATACCACCCATGCTAGTCCCGATGATGATGTCAGGAACAATTCCGAGTGAATCAAGTGCTTGAAGCAAGGGAATATGAGCAATTCCTTTCGCACCACCTCCACTTAAAACTAAAGCGACTTTTGGTTTTTCCTCTTGAGCGGATAAATTTTGACATAATAAAGAAACAAAGATTGCCAGTATAAAAAACAGTGGCTTTTTCATATTACGGGTTTGATATATAATCAGTTTTTAGATAAAAATAAGATTTAAAGTCTAATTATGAGCCTTTTCTATTGGGGAAAATTCTTAAACAGAATTAGTTAAGGCCTTGTATACGCACTAATAATTTTATCCATAAAATCATTAGTTTCATCTTTAATGACCATTCTTTCTGGCTCTTGTTCAAACCAATTTATGGTTTCCTTAATTCCATCCTTAAATCTAATGGTAGGAGTGAATCCTGGAACGAATCTGCGTATTTTACTGTTGTCAAAAATTGTACTTACAGCCTTATCACCCAATAAACTCCCTTTTAATTGAGGATCAAATGATCCTAGGTAGTCAGACGGAATATATACTTTTTTAGCCGCTCTACCTGCAGCCATTGCAACAGCTTCATAGATTTGGTTCCAGGTAAGTATCTCATCTGAAGTAATATGAAAACTTTGCCCAATAGCCTGTTGATGGCCAATCAATCCTACAAATCCAACAGCAAAATCTTTAGCATGCGTAATAGTCCATAAAGATGTCCCATCTCCATGAATAATTATCTCTTTGCCTTTTTTGATCCTGTCAACAATAGTATACTCAGTCCATCCACCAATAGGAACAGGTATTACAGTATCATAGGTAAGAGAAGGACGGACAATTGTAATGGGAAAGCCTTGATTCCGATATAAATCTGTCAAAACATCTTCACAGGCAATCTTATTTCTCGAATAATCCCAAAACGGATTTGCCAAGGGCGTAGATTCTGTTATGATGGGATGAGATAATGGCTTTTGATAGCAGGAAGCTGAACTTATAAAAATATACTGATCTGTTTTACTATTGAAAAGTCTAAAATCTCTTTTAATATCTTCAGGAGTAAAAGCAATCCAATTCACAACAGCATCAAAATGATGATCCTTGATTAATTCTTTCACTTTAGCCTCATCATTGATATCAGCTATCAGACTATTTACGCCTTTCGGTATTTCATGAGATGTTCCTCTTGTTAAGAGAAAAATGTCTATCCCCTTTTCAATTGCTAATTTTGTACTTGACAATGAAATATTTCCTGTACCACCTATAAATAAAATTTTCATTTTGAAATTATAAATTAGTTTCTATGTAGGTATCAAAAATAGGAAAACTACTCGTCGTTTATTCTTTCTCTAATATAGTTGTCTTTTTCTTTTATCAAAATATCAATGACTTCCATGATCCTGCCTTCCACATAAAGATTAATGATATCTTTCTTCTGACAGAATTGGATAAAAGGTTCGATATGTGCTCTAGGAATGCCCAATTGCTGTTCAAACACATCTATTCCTATATCTTTCCTAATATTATCCGTCGCTGCTCTTTTTTGCTGTAACAAACTAGCTTCCTTCTGGTTTTCCGCTCGTCTTTTCTTTCCTAGCAAAGAGACCAGGTTTAACAGATTGGCAGACGGAACAACGTAATTGCTACTAGTTGGATCATCTGATCCTTGATTTGAAAAGTCTACAGCTTCTCTTCCCATAATTGGTAATGAATCCCTCAATCTCTTTGTATCAACATAAAATAAACCATCAAGATCATGACCTTTCAATTCTATTTCACTCAATTTCTCTACTCTCAGTATAAGTTCAACTCTAAGTATCCTCTTGTCTAAAACTTTTTTATCCACTATTAAACCTAAGGTATGAAATTGTATTCCAGAAAATATCAAAGTGTCATTTGGAGAAACTGTAATTCCAAATTCTCCTTCAATATTGCTAATGGTTCCTTTTCTTGTACTTAAATTCAAAATATGAATATCAGCTAATCTCACAGAATCACTTTGCACTATTCCTGCAACCATAACAGGCTCTTGCGCAAATACATTTGAAGAAGCTGTAAAAAGCAACAATATTAAAAGGAATTTTAGTTTTTTAATCAAAATAGAATTGTTTATCCGAATCATACATCCTCAACCACTAAAAAGCCCAGCAGATTAGCTCCTTAGAATTCATAGCAATAATACCAAAAACCTTTGATAATCTAATTTTTGAAGCCCATTTATTAACAGAAATTTATGAGCTAAACAAAATGAGGAGAGCGATTTTAAATTTAACTCCACCTAAAAGTCCTTATTTTATATATTTATGCTTCAAACACTCAATTCAAACCAGACTTAACTACCATGAAAAATTTAATCATTTGTCTAGCATCCCTAAACTTTGGGCTTGCCTATTATTTTCGGTCCAAAAATTAACCCTATAAAGTATATCAAAAAAAGATAGTAACTCTTTTTTTGATTTTCAATATGGCGGATTACCTCCCTGTAGTAAAATTTTCAAGAGTTCAATGTCAATAAATGATGGAGAATAATTCGTTTTTTTTAAATAAATTTAGTATATTTAATTGATTGTTAGTAATTTACAATCAAATTAGCATATGAAACTACTGTTTTTTTTCGCTGTCATTTTCATAACTGGCTTCTTCGGTTATGGACAGCATGTTGACCAAAAAGAAAACACACATCATGTTTCTCCATTATTTAAAAACGAAAATATTTTACAGGTAAATCTTAATTATTCAAAAAAAGATATTCTGACATTCACCAATGATTCAACTTATATGGCCACAGAACTTAGCTATCTAAAAGTTGATGGCAGCATTGAAAAAATTAACGTTGAAATAAGAGCAAGAGGAAATTACCGCCGTCTACATTGTTATTATCTCCCTCTTAAGTTAAAAATTGATAAAGATGTATCCAAGGGAACTATTTTTGAAGAAGATAAAAAATTGAAAGTAGTTCTACCGTGTTTGAAATCGACAAGGTCTAATGATCATGTTATTAAAGAATACCTAGCTTACAAATTGTATGAATTACTATCTCCCTATCACTTTGAAACAAAAATGATTTCTGTAAAATTAAATGAAGATAAGGGAGGCAAAAACATTGAACATGATCTGATTGGGTTCTTTATCCAGGATGATAAAAAACTGGCTGTTCTACATGATGGCAAAAAAATTAAAAGGCGTATTCACCCTAATGCTCAAGATCCAATTAATTCTACTCGTAATGACTTATTTCAGTACATGATAGGCAATACTGATTATTCTTTGGCATATCAGCACAATGAAAAACTATTTATCATAGATAACAAATATGTACCCATCCCTTATGACTTTGACATGTCAGGACTTGTTAACGCAAGTTATGCAGTGGTTTCTGCGATAAAAGAAAAACCTTTACCTATTTCAAATGTTACGACTCGCTTGTATCGAGGGTTTGACAGGGATGAAGCCGTCCTTCAAGCAGTAAGACAGGAGTATATAGAAAAGGAAAATGCAGTATACAGTATCGTTGATCAATATGAAACTTATTTTAAAGACCCGAAAGAGTTTAAGGAAGCCAAGAATTATCTCATGGGCTTTTTCAAAATCATTAAGGATGATAAAAAGTTTCAAAATAGAATTTCAAAAAAAACCAGAAGCAAATTAGATTGACAGGCTAGGTGATAATCAATATAATTTTTGGTTTAATTTTAAAGAACTTCCTTTAGTATTTCCCAAACATTATTCGCTACTATTTTTTGTCCGTCTGCAGTAGGATGTATACCATCTTGTTGGTTTAAATCTGGCCTCCCGGCAACATCTTTCAATAAAAACGGAATTAATGAAATGTCATTTTCTAATGCCAAATCAGGGAAAATTGCCTGAAAATCTTTGGTATAATCAATTCCCATGTTTGGAGGAATTTGCATACCGGCTAAAACAATAATCACCTCCGGATTATGAATTTTAACTTCATTTATCATGTTTTGAAGGTTCTTCTTAGTCTCATCCAAAGGAATGCCTCTCAAACCATCATTTGCACCTAGTTCTAAGACAAAAACATCAACTTTTTGCTTTAACAACCAGGACAATCTATTTTTACCACTTGCTGTTGTCTCACCACTTAACCCTGCATTAATTGCATTGAAGGTTAATGATGTCGAATCCAACTTGTTTTGAATCAGCGCAGGAAATGCCTCCTCAACCTCAAGACCCATTCCTGCGGTTAAACTATTCCCAAAAAACAAAATGATCTTTTGATTATCTTGAGATTGAGCTTCTACCTTGACAGGTTCTACCTTTTCCTGTTCATCATTCTTTTTTGCATCATTTCCAGAACATGACATCATTAAAAAAAACAAAGACAAATAACAAAACTTTAACACATAACACATAAGAAGCAAATTTAATTTTAATGATTTTCCTTATCTTTCTGCACCTTAAAAAAAGACTGATAAAGAATGACAAATATATTAAATGTAAAGAATCTAGCGAAGACATATAAAAGCGGAGAAAAGGAATTAAAGGTTCTTGATGATATTTCATTTAGCATTCAAACCGGTGACACTTTTGCAATTGTAGGTCCTTCAGGAAGTGGAAAAACAACTTTACTCGGGCTCTGCGCGGGTTTAGATCAATCCGATGATGGGGAAATTGAACTGTGTGGGACAAAAATGAACGACTTAAGTGAAGATGAAAGAGCCCTACTTAGAAACAGAGAAGTTGGATTTATTTTTCAAGACTTTCAGTTACTCCCTACGCTTACTGCATTGGAAAACGTAGCCGTTCCTTTAGAATTAAAAGGAATTAAAAAGCCTGAGCAAATTGCCAAAGACCTTTTGGAGAAAGTTGGTCTAGCCGACAGATATGACCATTATCCATCGCAATTATCAGGTGGAGAACAACAAAGAGTTGCTCTTGCAAGAGCCTTTTCAAACAAACCTAGAATATTATTCGCTGATGAACCAACTGGGAATTTAGATGCCGAAACCAGTGAAAAAGTGGTGCAATTGCTTTTCGATCTCAACAAGGAAGCTGGAACGACGCTTGTTATTGTAACCCATGATATGGATCTTGCAAAAATGAATAAACGTATCCTTAGGCTTCAACGAGGAAAAATTATGAAAGAACAAAGCGTTTTATAAAGGTGGGAAATAAAAAAAAATCAAACGCAAGTACTGGGTGGTTGTTCAAAATGGCCTGGAGAGATGCCAAAGCCAGTTATAAGAGATTGTCTCTTTTTATGGCATCCATTGTTTTAGGAATAGGTGCTGTTGTCTCAATACAGTCATTTGGAGAAAACCTTAAAACTAATATCGAGCTGCAGTCCAAAGCCTTAATGGGGGCGGATTTCATCATTGATAGCCGACATGCGCCAAATGAAAGAGTCCAAAGCATCATTGATTCATTAGGTGGTGCTGACGCCAGCGAGATAAACTTTGCTTCAATGGGATTGTTTCCAAAAAATGGGGGCACCAAACTCATTCAAGTACGAGGATTAGAAGGTGGGTTTCCTTTTTATGGCGATTTTGAGACGACTCCTGCCACAGCCGGTGAAAGCTATCAGGATTCAGGTTCTGCATTGGTTGATGCCACACTGATGTTGCAATATGATATAAAACCTGGAGATAGTATTAAAATTGGAAACGTTACACTTCCCATCGCAGGTTCATTAGACGCTGCCCCCGGAAACGGAGGTTTTGCAAACGGGATTGCTCCACCTGTTTATATTCCATACCGTTTCATAGAAAAAACCGGGTTGATTCAGGTAGGTAGCCGATTGGAATATCAATATTACTTCGTCGCTTCTGAAGAAACCGACCTCGTAGCGCTAAACAAAAAACTGGATCCAATTTTAGATGCAGAAGAAGCTGATATGGATACCCATATTGATTCGAGTCAACAACTGGGCCAGCGCTACCAAAATTTCGGAGTGTTTTTAAATCTTGTTGCCTTTATCGCCCTTCTTTTAGGATGTGTTGGAATCGCCAGCTCAGTACACATTTATGTAAAAGAAAAATTGCGCTCAGTTGCCGTATTAAAATGTTTAGGTGCCACCAGAAGACAAAGCTTTCTGATCTTTCTGATCCAAATTATGGGCATGGGTTTTGTTGGAGGTCTATTGGGTTCATTGCTTGGTGTTATTCTTCAGGAACTTTTCCCATACGTCTTGAGTGATATGCTGCCTTTTGACATTGAGACTACTATTTATCCTGAATCTGTTCTTATTGGTATTCTTTTAGGAATTTTTATGTCAGTTATGTTCGCTTTAATTCCTTTATTAAGTACGTGGTATGTTTCTCCTCTTCGCGTTTTAAGAATAGAAGAAACGACTAATAAAAAATCGATAAAGGCCAGCCTCATCGTTATTGGGCTCATACTCATTTTTATGTATGGCTTTTCTTTTTGGCTTCTGAATAATTGGAAATATGCACTGTATTTCATCCTTGGAATTTTAGTAACATTTTTGATTCTTATCGGAATTACCGGTTTATTCATGAAATTAATTAAAAAATTCTTTCCAAGCTCCTGGGGATTCATTTCCCGCCAAAGTTTGTTGAATCTATTTAGACCTCAAAACCAAACCATGACGCTAATTTTAGCAATAGGGGTGGGTACTTTTTTAATCAGCACCCTCTACTTTACCAAAGACATGTTGCTGGCTAAATTATCATTTCAAAGCGGAGAAAATACACCTAACATTATACTGATGGACGTTCAAAATGACCAGAAGGATGATGTTGCAAAAACTTTAGGGAATGTAATTGATAATATCCCTATTGTTACGATGAGAGTTCATAGTATTAAAGGAAGAACAGTCAATGAGATACGAAAAGACACAACAAGCAAAATAAACGACTGGATGCTTAATCACGAATTTAGGGTTACCTATAGAGACTCACTAATTGCATCAGAATCAATAGTCAGTGGTAACTGGGTTGAAAATCAAAAATTTGATTCTCAAACTCCCGTTTCCATTTCAATTGCTGAAAGCATTGAAAAAAATGCTATCGTGAAAGTTGGAGATACTATCGTTTTTAATGTTCAAGGTGTTTTGATGACAACAAAAGTTGCCAATATCAGAAAAGTCGACTGGGGAAGAATGCAGCTTAATTTTTCCATAGTATTCCCAGCGGGGATACTTGAATCTGCCCCTCAGTTTAATGTTCTTTCTACTCATGCACCGGATGAGAAAACATCTGCAAAGCTTCAAAGTGAACTCATTAAAAAGTATCCTAATATTTCGATTATTGATTTCCGTCAAATTCTGATTCTTATTGAAAGTGTCCTTAATAAAATTTCTTGGGTGATCAATTTTATGGCCATCTTTAGCATTTTTACAGGAATAATAGTACTGATTGGCGCTGTACGAACCAGTAAATTTCAAAGAATCAGAGAAAATGTCTTATTAAGGACACTTGGAGGAACCAGTAAACAAATTCTTAAGATCACTGCTCTTGAATACTTATACCTTGGCGTTTTAGGAAGTCTTAGCGGTATTTTATTATCATTGCTAAGTGCACAAACACTAGCCTATTTTATATTTGATTTGGCATTTGTGCCGTCGACTTTTCCTTTCCTTGTACTTTTTCCGGGGATAAGTTTATTGGTCTTGGCCATTGGATTATTAAATAGCCGAAGTGTTTTAAATAGTCCTCCGTTGCAGGTATTAAGAAAAGAAAATGCAGGTTAGAATCGAAACTTAAGCAAATTAATCCAGAGGGTTAACCCGGTCAAGTATTATACCATCATTCGGTTTTTCCTTGATTTAAAGGAGTTCGCCTCATCATCATTTACAAAATTTTGCTGAATGGGGTCCCATTTCAAAGAACGCCCTAATTGATAGCCTATATTTGCGATATTACAAACTGTTGCAGAACGATGCCCTATTTCAACATTACAAATAGGCTGGTTTCTGGTTTTAATCGCATCTAACCAATCTTGATAATGATCTTTCACAACTCTATATAAGGGTACTGAAATTTCATCATCCTTAATCTTTATAAGATTTGTTGGATTTGATTCAAAGTAGTCCCTACTAATATCAATTGTTCCTTTTGATCCTATAAAGCGGACACCCCATCCTCTTCCAAAGTCTTCATGAAGCATTTCAACACCATTCGCATAGAACATTTGCATGCCTCTTTTAGCCGTTCTATCTTTTGGTGGATTAAATGATACAGGACCTGAATGATCCATGCCAAGTCCCCATTGTGCGATGTCGAACATATGGGCACCCCAGTCTGAGAGTATACCACCCCCTACTTCACTATACAGTCTCCAATCTGGCCAGAAATCAACACTGTTTTTTGAAGGAGCAAGTCTATGGTTGTAATCGAGCAAGGGCGCGGGTCCACACCAATGATTCCAATTGATTTCACTTGGAATGGCTTCAGCCTTCAAATCATAGGGTACGGCAGGATCTCCTACGTTTACCAAAACTTTACTTATCTCCCCCAAATATCCATTTCTTACCAATTCACAAGCCCTTCTAAAGTTTTCCCAGGATCTTTGCATGCTTCCGGTTTGCACAATTTTACCCGTTTTTTCAGCAGTAGCCACCATATCTATACCTTCAGCAATTGTATGGGTCAGGGGTTTTTCACAATACACATCCTTTCCCGAATTCATAGCGTCTACGGCCTGAATTCCGTGCCAGTGATCCGGTGTTGCAATGATTACTGCATCAATTTCAGACTTACTCAATAACTCCTTATAATCAGCATAGGTTGTAATTCCATTATAATCGTCCT
>CAYMKR010000054.1:0-10984 GCA_964390865.1 uncultured Flavobacteriaceae bacterium
TCAATTTTATGCAAGTATTAGACAACAACCGAGCTCTTGATGCCAAAGAATGGGCGCTTACAATATTTATTTCTTCCCTACCACTTATTGGAATTATTATGTTGTTGGTATGGGCCTTTAGTGAAGATGCCAATATTCATAAAAAAAATTGGGCCAAAGGAACTTTGATTTTATGGATTATTGGGTTCATTATAGCCTTTACCTTCTTATTTCTATTTGGTGGTATAGCGATCCTTAGCCAAATATTTAATTAAATCAGGAGGCCAAAGAATTAATCTTTTTTACTAAAAACACGTTTAAACCAGGATTTTCTGTTTTCCTTCTTGGCTTTCCGTTTTGCCTTTTTGGAAGCTTTTTCGAAGGTTGTATTTTTATCTTTAAAAATATCATCAAAGAATTTCTCGATCTCTGAATCGTCTATATGATCTGGACAGGATAGCGCGTCGGAATAATAATTAAAACTTGGCGCCTTAAGATATCTTCGTTTCATTCCTGCGCTTTTCTGCATCTTTTGCATCGTTTTCGCGACGATTGGCAGCGCCAAAGTACTTCCAGAACCATTTGAACCATTATTAAAATGAATCAAAGGAAAACTAGCACCAACTCGTGTTGCCATAACTAAATCCGAACTATATCCGATAAACCAAGCATCACCATAGTTTTGCGAGGTGCCAGTTTTACCAGCAATCGGAGATGAAACACCATAAACTGAATTTAACGAACGACCTGTGCCTTCTCTTACTGCTTTTTGAAGAATCTCAGTCAGCATGCCACTAGTTGATTCTAAAAGCACGACCTCACTATCAGGAAGCCCGGATCTTTTAAACAATATTTCACCCTTAGCCGTTTTGATTGATTTAATCATTACCGGTTCGATTCTTTTTCCTGAATTAGCGAAACTTGAATACGCAATCGCCATTTCATAAAGACTCGCTGTTGAAGTGCCTAAGGCAAGGGACGGATTATAGACAAGTGGCTGAGAAAACCCTAGGTTATTCCATGTATTTTGCAGAGCACCGAAATCCATTTGAAAGAATAAATTTACTGTTGGAATATTCATAGACCTTGCTAGTGACGCAGCGAATGAATACTTCCCCCCTAGTGAATGATCATAATTCTGAGGCTCCCAATTATCAAAATCCTTTAAAACAATAGGGTCATTGTCTAAATACTGACAAGGCCGAGCTCCCTGCTCCAGAGCAGCTGCATACAAGATTGGCTTAAATGCTGAAGCAGTTTGTCGCTGCGCGTAGATCTGATCATAAGGTTGAGTTCTGAAATCGATACCTCCAACCCAAGCCTTTACAGCCCCATTATTAGGATTAATCGCAATAAAACCTGCATGTAGTAAAGTTAAATTTCTTGCTAAACTATCCCGAATACTAATTGAGTCTGAATAGAAACCTTTCCATGAAAACATCTCACGCATTTTCGTCTCATCAGCGTATTTCTCAAGTTTTAATCTTTTCAATTCCCTGGAAACCAAAGAATTTAATTTAGTTTTATCTGAACCTTTGGCATACTGCTTGTCTAAACGTTGCTGCATTTTAGACAAGTGTGACTTAAAGGCTGCCAAGGCATATTGCTGCAATTGATAATCCAAAGTAGTTTCAATAATTAAACCACTTTTCTTAAGATCATAAATCGTATTTGATCTACGGTTAATTTTATTAATAATATCGGCAGCTTCTTTTTTAATCTCAACCAGAAAATAATTTGCCGTGCCTTCAGATTGCAAATTGGCATAGTCTAATTTTAAAGGTAACTTTTGTAGTTCATCAGCCCCATCTGTTCCTAGATAACCATACTTTTCCATTTGTTGCAATACAACATTTCTTCGATCTAATGCATGATCTGGGTACAATCTAGGATTGTAATAGGTATTTGCCTTTAACATTCCAATCAAAACAGCAGATTCTTCTGTTTTTAAGGAGGATACACCTTTGTTAAAAAACCTATGAGAGGCGGCTTCTATACCTAAAACGTTCTCTCCAAATGGCACCGTGTTAAGATACAAGGTGAGGATATCTTCTTTAGAATAAATACGCTCTAATCGAGAGGCCAGAATAATCTCCTTAGTCTTATTTACAGGCATAGAAAGAAATCCATAACGATGTCTGCCAAACATATTTTTCGCTAGTTGTTGTGTAATTGTGCTTCCTCCCCCACCGCTTTTTTGTTGAAGAATTACAGATTTAACCAAAACTCTTAAAAGACTTCTTGAATCGACACCTTCATGGTCAAAATATCGAGCGTCTTCGGTTGCTACCAGAGCATTAACTAAGTCCTTAGGAATTTGCTGAAATTCAACATTTGTTCTGTTATCCGCAAAAAATTTACCTATAATTTTACCACCGTCAGAAACAACTAAAGAAGCCGTTTCATTTTTAAATTCTTTGAGCTCTTTTTCTGTAAAAACATGCCCAAAAATACCTAAATACACGAATCCGATAAAAATTCCAAGCAGGAGAACCACCAGGAATAGAAGCTTTCCAAAAAATATAAGCAGCTTTTTTTTCATATCAATTTAAGGTAGATCTCAACAAATTAGTCTTTTATTATAGAGTTCTGAGGGAAGTTCTTATTTCCTTAATACAACCAAGGTAGCAATATAGCCCGTTAGAATATTCCATTCCTTATCAGCCAAAACCGAGCCATTCTCATCTAAAACTTTAAATTCAGCCGTATTTGGTCCGGAAGAACCTTGGTTCAGAGCTTCTATATCAATTCTATTAAACCCTTCTCTTAAATTTATATCAATTGAATAATACCCACCTTGAAGTGTTATACTTCTCCTTATTACCTCCTCATTCACATATAATTTAACCCGGTCACCATCTACATAACTATGGTCTCTGCAAATGATTCGAATTGATTTTGAATCAGTTTCAATTTTACCAAGTTCTAAGGACGTTTGAAATTTTTTGATACTTGTATTTTTCCCATTCCAGTATTTTGACACCAGCACATCTTTGTCCACTTGACTAAGATCTCTCATGCTTCTTTTCCTCTTTTGGGGGATGACACTATACTGAGGGAACTTATCAGCAATATCTTTAAGGTCTCCAAATAGGGTAATCGTTTCAGCCTTAATGTCTTCTTTATCTGAATTTTGAGGTGCCATTTCAATAACATTACTGTTATCTGGCTGATACTGAAACGCATCAGTTTCTTCTACATTATTATTATCAATCTGAGCTAATAATCCTGTAGTGAAACATAAAAACAAAGAAATAAAAAAGATCCTTTTCAAAAGCTGATAAATCGATTAATAAAAATTATTTTCGGCGGCCAAATTACAAATTATAGCCTACCTTTTTATTAAAAGTTTATTAAAACTTGATACCATGGTTTAGTTATGACTGTTCTTTTTTATAATTTCTTTGAATTTTTTTAATTGCATTATCAATGGATTTGTCTGGTTCAATTACGTTGAGCTCTCCCCAAAACTCAGGATCAGCAAACCCGGAAGTTTGATCAGTAAGAATGATGCTTCTTTTCATTCTATCCCTATTTTTCACACTTATGCCATCCTCATTATCCTTCCAATCCGTTATGGCCATTTCAATGGCAACATTGTAAACAGAATTGAACAATTTCTTATCCCATTTAATTTTAAAAATAAGTTCAATACGGCTATAGCTGAAATGCCATTTCCCATTAGTATCCTTATAATCCACGATATACTTGGTGTCCATAGGAATAACGTCTGCATTATTTGGTTTCTTCTTGACAAAGAATTTTTTTGCTTTTGTAAGGTTTTGTAAATTCAAGCTAAAAACAGCTTTTACAAGTGCATACGTGCCAGCATCTACATATAACTTCCCTTTGTAAAAAGGCTCCACCATTGAAGATCTTTGAACAAAATCAATAACATACACATTTCTATTATTCAAATTCATCATCTTATCAAAGCTGAATTTATAAATGTCAAACATATCAGCGGAGAAAAACAACTCCTCATTTCTGATCATATCCATGCTCAAGTTATTATAAGGCCCTCCTTGAAGTTTGATAACCAAAGTATCAATTTTTTTATAATCCGTACTCTTCCTAACCTTATCAAGTGTTACGTAATCACTTTGAGTCCCTCTTGGTTGCTTATAGATATCAACCACTGCTTCTGAAAGAGAGGCATAGGTTTTTCTTTTCTTGATTGATTCTCTGTAAAACGCCTTTACTATAGTCGACTCTTTATATGAATTTTGTTTTCTTTTTTGAATTACTTTTTGAATTACAGAATTCGGATTAGCCTCAACAAGATTTACGTCAGGTAATTCTTCAAACGACTCATCCATATTTACCTTAAAATCAGCAATGCCAAAAGAATTTAAGGGAATTATTTTATTTTGATATCCCAAATAGCTTATGACTACATTTTCATCTTTTAAAGAATTGGGAACTTTAACTAAAAACACGCCTTCTAAATTGGAAATAGTAGAAATGTTCGAATTAGAAACAGAAATAGAAGCATATTCTAATACTTTTTGAGTTTTCCCATCTACAACAACTCCTTTGTACTCCTTGAAGTTTGGAGACTCTCCCTCTTGTGCCTCAATTGAAGGTTGTATGATCAAAAAAGCTATAAGATATATGCAGCTTGTGAAAAAAAGGCCTAAGCGATTACTTAACTTATTCATATTCAATCCCATGATAACTTATTTTAAGGTGAATTTCAACCAATGAAATTAACGAATAATGGGCAATTAGAAAAGAACTTTAAGTTAAAATACTGCCAAAAAACTCTTTGATCTTTTTATGAACTTATTTTATGAATGATCGGATTAAAGGCTTTAGAGGCTATTAAAACTCTATCTCCAATTTGAAGTGTTTCTGCCTCTTTATCATTGGCAATAACTTTGACTAAATCCTTTCCAATTAAAACTGTAACAATCACAATAAAATCCTGTTTTATCATTTTTATGACCTCACCTGTAAATTGAAATTTTGCATTTACCCGATCATTGGTAAACATTGCAGCAGGATCACCATTTCTAATAATTTTACCTTGATCCATTTCTATCATATAATCAGATAACCTGATTATTTCAGAAACATCATGACTTATCAAAATCGTAGTAAGGTTAAACTCACGGTGCACTTCAAGAATATAAGATTGCAACTTTAATCTCATCTCATGATCAAGAGCAGATAAGGGTTCGTCTAAGAGTAACATCTCAGGTTTTCTTACAAGTGCCCGGGCAAGAGCAACTCTTTGTTTTTGACCTCCAGACAGTGTATTTGGCTTCCTGTTTTGCAGTTGTCCAAGATCAATAATCTCCACGAGTTGATCTACAATAACCCTTGAATCACCTTTTCTTAAACCAAAAAGAAGGTTCTCTCTTACGGTCATGTTCGGGAAAAGAGCGTACTCTTGAAAAACAAAACCAATATGTCGTTTTTGCGGGGCTAAAAAAATATTTTTTGAAGTGTCTGTCCATAATTTTCCAGACACCTTAATATAACCTTCTTCAGGTGTCATAAGCCCCGCCAAAAGCATCAGTAAAGTGCTTTTACCTGCACCTGATTTTCCGTAAACGGTTGTTATTTTCCCTTCTTCAAGTTCTACTTGAATATCTAAGAGCATCTCACCAGATGATGACTTTAATAATTTACGAATATTGATATCAATCATGGCCTTGATATTTTTTAAAATAACCCCCATTAATCAAATACACCATCATAAGAATCAAAAAAGTAATCCCAAATAAAATCATTGAGTAGGTATTTGCCGCTCCATAATTCAAACTTTCTACTTCATCATAAATGGCAATCGATGCCACTCTTGTTTGGCCGGAAATGTTTCCACCGATCATCAGCACAACTCCAAATTCACCAATAGTGTGCGCAAAGGCAAGTATGATTCCTGTAATTAATGAAGGCTTCATATTTGGTAATAATACTCTCGTCAAAGTAGTCCATTTAGATTTACCCATCACATAAGAAGCATTCTTTAGCGAGGGAGGTAAGTTAGCGAAACCCGCCTGAATAGGATGAACCATAAAAGGTAAACTATAGATTAATGAACCTAAAATCAAACCTTCAAAAGAAAACACAAGACGTAGCCCAAGCCATTGATCTAACCAACTACCAAAAGCATTGGACGGACTTAAGGCAAGTAACATATAGAAACCAATGACTGTAGGAGGAAGCACCAAGGGCATACTCACTAGCGTTTCTATTACTGGTTTTATTCTTGATCGAGTGTTGGCCAGCCAATAGGAGATTGGAATAGAAATAATCAACAATAGCACTGTTGTGATCAATGCTAATTTAAAGGTGAGCAATAATGGATTCCAGTCTATCATCTTGACAACATCAATTCATTAGTTTTTATCATTGCGCTAACTTCTAGTCCTTCGATAATTTTTAACTGCGAAACGGCATTTGATGTGATGATTGAAGTGATCAGTCCTAAATTCGTTTTAATGGTTACCTTACTCAATAATTCGTCAGACTCAATACAACTCACTATTCCAACTAATTTATTCCTCAAACTTATTCCACTCATATCCCCAACACCAAGAATTACTTCCGTTTCCTTAAAGATCACACTCACCTCATTTTCAAGCTGAAGAAAATCTGCAGTCTCAGGGGTGTCTATTAATATTGTAGAAAAAATGGTATCCCCAATATCTACTTTAACAATAGAAAGGTCACCATTGACTTTTATACTCGATATTTTTCCTTTTAAAATATTCATTTATTTTTTTACATCATATCCAAACTTATGCAAAATTTCCTTGCCTTTAGCAGATAGCATAAAATCCCTGAAATGTAAGGCCTCTTTCCTAAACGTTTTTCTATTCTCCAGAATCACCATTGCTTGTGCCATCGGTTCATAGAGATTTTTATCAATTAGCTCCCAAGAGCCTTTGTTTTTCATTTTAGAAGATAATACGACTGACTTCGAGGTAAAGCCTAAATCTGCTGCTTGAGAGAGAATGAATTGGTTGGTTTGTGAAACACTCTCTCCAAAAACTATTTTATCACTTATAAGTTCATAATCCCGCCTTTTCTTCAGCACCTGCAATGCAGCCACTCCGTAAGGGGCAGTCTTTGGGTTACCAAGTGCTATATATTTTATTCGTTCTGATCCCAACGAATCTAATGCCGGGACAAGCCCTTTTTTAACAGTCCACAAAATTAAGGTTCCATACGCATATACTTCTGGCTGGTTAAGGCAAAATCCTTTTTTATACAACTCTCTAGGGAATTTCAAATCTGCTGAAAGCAAGAGGTCAAAAGGAGCCCCTTCAATGATTTGAGCGGTAAGCTTCCCACTTGAACCAATAATTACTTCGCACTCAATACCTGTGTTTTCAGAAAACTCCTCTACCAGCGAATTAATTACAAATTGCAAGTTAGACGCGACTGCTACTGTCAATGACTTCTTTTTTTCTGTACCACATGAATAAAAGATTCCAAAAGAGATGACAAAACCTAACACAAAAAGTTTTCGAAGCATGCTTTAATCAAGATAAGTAAGGATAAAATAAATGTGCTGTTTAATTAAAATCAAAAATAATGAAAACAATTCAGCTTGGTTTAAACTCATGAAGGCTTTTTAAATAAAATAGCTAATTAAAATCATCTGTAAAATGTTGATTTTTCGCTTTCTCGGAAAACTTAGCCTTATTAAAATCCTTTGAAGCTCCTTTTACAATCGATAAACTTTGCCATTTATCTCTACGAATCATCTTGGCTAAGAATACAATTTGCCCAACATGAGAGGCATAATGAGCCAATTGTCTGTTCAAGGCTTCAGAAACTGAATGACCGGTATTTCTAATATGAATTACTCTTTTCATATCCGAAGGTTTAAGGCTTTCCAAAGTCTTGAACAGGCAATCCCAACCTTTGGTCCATACCTCCATAAGTTCCTCCTGAGAACCTAATTTAAATTCAAATTCACCATCCCGATCCCGCCATTCCTTTTCTCCATCTGTGTGTAGAAAATTTGTCCAGCGTGAGAGCATATTTCCTGACAGATGCTTTATAATAATTGCGATACTGTTTGAATTTGCGTCATACTGCCAGAATAATTCCTTTTCTGTTACTTGTCTAATGGCACCTTCTCCCTGGGCTTTATAATATTCAAACAATTTTTTCATGTCCACTAGATAATTTTCTTCCATAAAATGTAAATAAAAAATGGGGTCCAAGATCATTTTTGACCTTTTTGACCCCATTCATAAATTATTAACAATGTTTCCTATGCTTCCTCTGGAGATAAATATTTATATACTAATCCGGCAAGAATGGCCCCTATAATTGGTGCCACCCAAAACAACCATAACTGAGCAGTTGCCCAATCACCAACAAATAATGCTTGACTTGTGCTTCGTGCAGGATTCACAGAAGTGTTCGTAACCGGAATACTGATTAAATGAATTAATGTAAGCGATAAACCAATAGCTAAACCGGCAAATCCTTTTGGAGCTTTTGAATGGGTGGCTCCTAAAATCACGATTAGAAACATGAAGGTCATCACAATTTCAGTGATCAATGCAGCCATCATTCCATAACCACCTGGTGAATTTGCACCGTAACCATTAGCCGCAAAACCTCCTAGTTCGAACCCAGGCTTTCCACTAGCTATCATATATAAAATTCCCGCTCCTGCGATTCCTCCCAATACTTGAGCTACAATATACGGGATAAGGTCTTTTTTATCAAAACGACCACCCATCCACAAACCAATCGATACCGCTGGATTTAAATGACATCCTGAAATATGTCCTATAGCGTAAGCCATGGTTAAGACTGTTAAACCAAAAGCCATGGCAACTCCTACGAAACCAATTCCTAATTCTGGGAATCCAGCCGCAAGAACTGCGCTTCCACAACCTCCAAGTACGAGCCATAGCGTACCAATAAATTCAGCTACTAATTTTTTCATTGTTATAAAGTTTAGTTAATAAAATCTCTGAGATCATTTTGTAAAGATCGGAGAGGTTAAGTTGATGACTAATTTAAACATTTTTTTTTAACGATTTGGTTTCTAATTCGCTTAGGCCAATTTTAAGCCATAAAGTCCTCTTGCCTTTGTATGTTGTCAGTGGTACTTAGTTTCATATTATTAGCAGATTAATTTTGTTCTAAACCTAATAATTAATTAATATTACAAGGGATTCTAAGTTTCAATCAAGCGGATTAGGTCTAAATTATTGAAGATTAATTTTTGTTCCAATCTGCCAGCTTTTAAAAGCCTTAAAATTGAAAAAAACAACACTATGAAAACATTTGATTCGAATAAAAGACTGATCTCTTTAGATATGCTAAGAGGTCTTACTATAGCGTTAATGATTGTTGTGAACAATCCTGGGTCATCGAAGCACTTGTATTGGCCCTTAGCACATGCCTCATGGCATGGCATCACCATTACAGATTTTGTATACCCGTTTTTTATCTTCATTGTTGGAGTGTCAATAATTCTTTCGTCCTCTAAACAACTTGATGCAGGAGCGGACAAAGGAAAAATGAGAAAAAAGATATGGATCAGATCATTGAAAATATTTGGATTGGGAATCTTCCTTAACCTCCTTCCCCATCTTGGTTTTATGGAATTGAGAACTCTTGGTGTTTTGCAACGTATTGCTCTGGTTTATAACAGCTTTATCGAAATTGATTTTATGGAATTGAGAATTCCTGGTGTATTGCAGCGCATCGCTTTGGTATATTTGGTATGTGCCCATATTGGATTGGCTACCGGCTGGAAAGGTCAGGTTAAAATCGCAGTCATGCTTCTGATAGGTTACTGGCTGGCCATGATGCTAATTCCTGTACCAGGGATTGGAGCAGGTGTTCTAGAACCAGGTCAAAATTTAGCGGCATGGATTGACAGTGTAGTTATTCCGCTTAGAATGTACCAAGAAACCTGGGATCCTGAAGGCTTACTAAGTACCTTACCTGCCATTGCAACAGGAATAACGGGAATGTTAGCTGGTCAATTGCTCAAACAGGATATGGGCATAGAAAAGAAATTAAATTATTTGTTTTTTATAGGATTTTTATGTGTTTTAGGAGGCTACGCCTGGGACCTTACTTTCCCTTTCAATAAAAATCTGTGGAGTAGCTCTTTCGTCTTATTTACTTCTGGCTGGGCCTTTATGTCTTTTGCTGCTTGTATACTTATTGTTGATGTTCACGGTTATCAAAAAATTGCCAAGTTTGGGGTGATCTATGGAAGTAATGCCATAACAGTATATGTTCTGGCAGGCATGCTACCCATACTTTTAAATAGTGTTCTGGGTGTGCAAGACCTTTTCTATAATGGCCTGGTTGATATAGGACTGGCACCAAAATTGGCATCAGCTTTATGGGCCTTTTCCTATATGTTTATCTGCTTTGTTCCAGCTTATATCATGTATAGAAAAAAGATCTTTATCAAAGTCTAGTGCAACTTTACTTCCTTATATAGCTAATTAAATACCCTACCAAAAGGTCAGGGTATTTTTAATATTCTTGCCTGTTTCTTTTTTAGTATCTCTTGTTGATTTCATTATCGACATTTTGATATTGTTTACAAGTCAAATCTTTGCTAGTCCTAGCAATCATACCCTCTGCTCCCCTAGAATAATTCTGTAGGCGTCACTAAACTTAAGTGACTGTAAAACAAAACGATGGTTTATTAATTGATAGAAAAACACATTGTAAATAACTGATAATTTTGTACCTTATAGGGTTGCCTAAATCATTAGTTTTAATTTAAACCATTTAGTTATGAATCCAATTTCTTTTTTATTAGTCATTCTGGTCATTTTTCTACTTTCTGGGATTCGAATTGTGTATGAATACAAAAGAGCCGTTAAATTCAGATTTGGGAAATTTGTCACTCTTCTCCAACCAGGTTTAAGATGGATCATACCCCTTATTGATAGAATTCAGATTGTTGATATCCGTATAATTACCATCAATATTCAGAAGCAGGAGGTAATGACCAAAGACAATGTACCCTGTCATATTAATGGTGTTTTGTTTT
>CAYMKR010000055.1:0-10737 GCA_964390865.1 uncultured Flavobacteriaceae bacterium
GTGTTAAGGTCATAATTATTTCTTTATTTAATTCTTATTTATCTTAATTAGTATCAAAGCCTTGTAAAATGTTACCCATTTAAAGCATAAATTTTATAAGCCCAAGACATCTTTCATATTAAAAACACCTTTTTTCTTCTCCAACCATTCCGCAGCCACCACAGCTCCCAGTGCGAAACCTGTGCGGTTAAAGGCGGTATGTTTGATCTCAATTGAATCAATCGCAGAAGTATAAGAGACTTCATGAGTCCCTGGTACTTCGCCTTCTCTTTTAACATTTATGTACAAATCATCCGATTGTGGAGATTCAATATTCCATTGTTTCTTTTCTGAGTTTTGCAAAATATCGTTAGCCAAAGAAATTGCTGTTCCACTAGGTGCATCAAGCTTATGTATATGATGAGTTTCTTCAATGGCTGCGTCATATCCATTAATCTGTTCCATCATTTTTGCCAAATAAGCATTTAAATTGAAAAACAAATTAACTCCAATGCTGTAATTAGATGCATAAATAAAAGCACCATTTTGATCTTCACAATAGACCTTAATTTCATCAAACTTATCAAGCCAACCAGTAGTTCCTGAAACAACAGGCACCTTGCAATCAATACAATTTTTTATATTATCAAAAGCAGCTAAAGGATGACTAAAATCAATGGCAGCATCAGCTATGCTAAGATCTAAATCTATTGGTTCTACGTCCTTTCTAATCACGATCTCATGCCCTCTCTCTAAGGCAATTTTTTCAATGGCCTTTCCCATTCTTCCATAACCTAACAATGCAATTTTCATTTCTGTTTTATTTCCTTTCTTGTTAAAAGTCGAATTTTAAATTTAATCCAGCTACCGTTTTTTTATCAACCGGATTCACATATAGGGACGGCCTCCATGACAAATTTCTGTTAAAAGCTCTATCGTCAAGATGTGCATCGACGTTTGCCTCAATAATGTTTAAGGCATATAAGCCAATCGTAACAAACAGAGCAAGATCCCTGTTCTTTTTCAATACCTCCTGGGCCCTGATCAAACCAGCTTCACTAATGTTAGGATTGGTCCCAGTGCCATCAAATTCATCAGGTCTGCCAGAAATCCTTAATTTATATGCCGTTTGGTATCGTTCATATTCCTGCTGATTGTCTACCACAAAGTAAACTCCTGTACCAATGGCTGCATATACAATAGGGATCTTCCAATATTTTTTGTTATACGCCTGTCCAAGGCCTGGTAAAACCGCTGAATAAAATGCAGCTCTTGCAGGAGAAAGTGGATCAATTTCTTTTGACTCTAACGATACAACTCCTTCAACCTTCACTTCATCACCTGTCACTTCATCAGATATCACTTCTTTCTTTTCCTCCTTATTCTCCTCCTCAATCTCCTGAGCAAGGCACGGATTCCAACAAAAAATGCAAATAATTAGGCTATAAATAACTTTTTGCAGCATTTACTCAAGTAATTTTTTGATGCGGGCAAAATCCTCTTCAGAATGAAAAGGTATAATGATCTTACCTTTTTCTTTTCCCGAAACTTTAACATCAACTTTATGCCCAAGATAGGTACTCATTTCTTTGATACCCTGCTTTAAATACTCTGGAATTTCTTTTTTGATTGCGGCAGGTGTTTCAACTGGCTTACCTTCCCTAACATTTTTAACCAATTGTTCAGTCTGTCTAACTGAAAGCTTGTCCTTAATAATCTTTTGATATATCTCAAGCTGAACATCAGTTTCGTAAACATTGATTAAAGCCCTTCCATGTCCCATACTTAAGAAACCATCTCTGATTCCAGTCTGAATGATTGGATCAAGCTTTAAAAGTCTTAAAAAATTGGTGACAGTCGATCTGTTTTTACCTACACGAACACTCAATTGTTCTTGGGTGAGTTTAACTTCTTCGATTAATTGTCTATATGATAAAGCAACTTCAATTGGATCAAGGTCTTTCCGTTGAATATTTTCAACCAATGCCATCTCAAGCATTTCCTGATCATTCGCAATTCTTACGTAAGAAGGAATTGATGTAGACCCAATTAGTTTAGAAGCCCTAAACCTTCTTTCACCCGAGACTAACTGAAATTTATTTCCTTCCAATTTCCTTACAGTAATGGGCTGGATCACTCCTAATTCTCGAATCGAGCTTGCCAACTCTCTGAGCGCTTCTTCGTTAAAGTTTGTTCTAGGCTGAAATGGATTAACTTCAATCGCATCCAATTCAATCTCTACGATATTACCAACTAGTTTTTCAGCATTTTTATCCTGAATCGATCTGATATCTTCATTTGCATCACTCAATAAAGCTGATAATCCTCTTCCTAAAACCTGTTTCTTAGTCGCTTTGGCCATCGTTACTGTTGTTTTTTATAATTTCATGAGCCAAATTTATATAATTTACAGCTCCTCTGCTTGTTGCGTCATATGAAATAATACTTTCTCCAAAACTCGGAGCCTCACCCAGTCTGATATTTCGTTGAATTATGGTCTTAAAAACCATATTGTGAAAATGCTTTTTCACTTCTGCTACAACCTGATTAGAAAGTCTTAAACGTGAATCATACATGGTCAATAACAAGCCCTCTATCTCAAGGTCAGGATTATGAATCTTTTGTATGCTCTTAATGGTATTCAATAATTTACCTAGTCCTTCTAAGGCATAATACTCACATTGAATAGGAATGATTACAGAATCAGAAGTAGTCAAAGCGTTCACTGTAATCAAACCCAATGAAGGAGCACAATCAATGATAATATAATCATAATCATCCTTAACTTGATCCAATGCCGTTTTCAACATATACTCCCTTCTTTCTTTATCTACCAACTCGATCTCAATAGCAACCAGGTCAATATGCGCAGGAATCATATCCACATTAGGTGAATTCGTCTTAATTATAGCTTCTCTGGCTCCTGCTGTATGCTCAAGAACCTGATAGGTTCCCTTTTCAACACTTTCAACATCAACTCCTAATCCTGAGGTGGCATTCGCTTGAGGATCAGCATCAACCAATAGTACTTTTTGTTCAAGCACCCCTAGAGATGCAGCTAAATTTACTGTTGTAGTTGTTTTACCAACTCCCCCTTTTTGATTAGCAATAGCTATAATTTTTCCCATTCAAATAATGAATTTTAATCGCTGTAAAAATACAATTATTTACGAGCTTATGAAACGAAGTTTTTAACATAGCAGCCCTGCTTATTCACAAGTTACTGGTATGACAAAATTTGTTACTACACAAAAGGTTGGAACCTAAACATGTACTAGGAAATATTCGAAAAATTAAAAGTTAATTATAGCTTAATTATTTACTCTTTTTGCTTCTTATCATCATTTCTAGCATATCCCACATTTCTTCTGGAATTTTTTCTAGCATATTGAATTCTCCTGCGCCCTTAAGCCATTCACCTCCATCAATAGTGATTACTTCACCATTAACAAAAGCTGAAAAATCTGATATAAGGTACGCAGCCAGATTGGCAAGCTCCTGGTGATTTCCAAGTCTACCTACTGGAATTTTCTTCGTCATATCGAATTCCTCCTTCAATTCACCTGGTAATAGTCTATCCCAAGCTCCTTTGGTAGGAAAAGGCCCTGGAGCAATCGCGTTGGTCCTTATTCCGTATTTCGCCCATTCAACGGCAAGAGACCTTGTCATGGCCAGCACACCTGCTTTAGCCGTAGCTGAAGGAACTACATAGGCAGATCCTGTCCAGGCATAAGTTGTTACTATATTTAAAACCATTGAACGTTTCTGTTTTATGTCAATCCAATGTTTACCAAGTGCCAGCGTGCAATTCTTTGATCCTTTTAAAACGATATCAATAATGGTGTCAAAGGCATTTGCAGATAACCTCTCTGTTGGGCTTATAAAATTCCCAGCAGCATTATTAACTAAGCCATCTACTTTTCCGAATTCCTCTAGTGTTGCGGCCAACATAGCCTCTACTTGATCATAATGTCTTACATCACAACGCACAGGAAGTACTGTTCCTCCGGTCTTTTCTTCAAGTTCTTTTGCAGTTGTTAACAACTTATCCATATTCCTTGAGGTGATCACGACCTTCGCTCCTAATTCAAGAAAATAGGTGGTCATAGCCTTTCCTAAACCACTGCCTCCACCAGTAACAATAATAACTTCATCTTTCAGGGCATTATCCCGTAACATAGGCTTGTCAAATTCCATAGATTCTAATTTTAAAACAAAAATACGCTTTTAAATTGTTAAAAACTTCAGTGGAATCTTTGTTTTTTTTATTTCATGCTTGTCAGAACTAAAAACCTTCGTATATTTGCCGGACTTTTAGAGAAAATTAGGACCATACTCAATTATTAAGATACTTAGAAATGAAAAGAACGTTCCAGCCATCGAATAGAAAGAAAAAAAACAAACACGGATTTCGTGAAAGAATGTCAAGTGTTAATGGAAGAAAGATTTTGGCTAGACGTAGAGCCAAAGGAAGAGCTAAACTTTCAGTATCATCTGATCCAGGTCATAAGAAATAATATGTCACAACATATATATATTGAAGGTGTTACTTTAACGAGTAACACCTTTTTTTATACCCAAATTTCAACAGTTGAAAATTATTCCTGTAATTAATTACTTTTCAATAAATTAGCTAAAAAAAAAAAGAATGCCAAAGAACAATTCCATAAAATCCATTTTAATCATAGGTTCTGGTCCTATAGTTATTGGTCAGGCTTGCGAATTTGATTATTCAGGAACCCAAGCAATTAGATCATTACGTGAAGAAGGTATAGAAGTTATTTTGATTAACTCGAACCCGGCAACTATTATGACAGACCCTCAAACGGCTGATCATATTTACCTTAAACCTTTGACTACCAAATCTATCATTGAGATTCTAAAAAAACATGACATAGATGCCGTACTACCAACCATGGGAGGTCAAACTGCATTGAACTTATGTATTGAAGCCGATGAGAAAGGAATTTGGAAAGATTTTGGCGTTGAACTTATTGGAGTAGATATTGATGCTATTAACGTTACTGAAGATCGCGAGAAGTTTCGTGAGCTTATGCTGAAGATTGGCATAGGAATGGC
This sequence comes from uncultured Flavobacteriaceae bacterium, assembly GCA_964390865.1. GTDB lineage: Bacteria > Bacteroidota > Bacteroidia > Flavobacteriales > Flavobacteriaceae > Lutimonas. The sequence continues at coordinate 5,059 of CAYMKR010000055.1, forward strand.
GCCACAGGCTACGGCTACTTCTTTTTTGAAGGGAAAAGAAATTGCACAGGAGTTTGGGTTTCCTTTAGTCATTAGAGCGTCTTACACACTCGGGGGCGCAGGAGCTTCTATCGTCCATAAAAAAGAAGATTTTGACGAACATTTAAGCAGAGGATTAGAGATTTCTCCTATTCATGAAGTCATGATCGACAAAGCTTTATTGGGTTGGAAAGAATATGAATTAGAATTACTTCGAGACAAAAATGATAACGTAGTCATTATTTGTACTATTTAAAATATGGATCCAATGGGGATTCACACAGGAGACTCTATTACAGTGGCACCTGCCATGACCTTATCCGATACCACATTTCAACGAATGCGTGATATGGCTATCCATATGATGAGAAGTATTGGTGATTTTGCTGGAGGTTGCAATGTTCAATTTGCAGTAAGCCCTGATGAAAAAGAAGATATCATAGCTATTGAAATAAATCCTAGGGTTTCAAGATCTTCTGCCTTGGCATCAAAAGCAACAGGGTATCCAATCGCAAAAATTGCTTCGAAATTAGCCATTGGCTATCATTTAGATGAGTTAGATAATCAAATTACCAAAACTACATCTGCTTTATTTGAACCAACGCTTGATTATGTAATTGTGAAAATTCCACGATGGAATTTTGACAAATTTGAAGGTGCAGAACGAACCTTAGGTTTGCAGATGAAATCAGTTGGTGAGGTAATGGGTATTGGCCGATCTTTTCAAGAAGCACTTCACAAAGCGACACAATCTTTGGAAGTTAGCCGAAATGGTCTTGGTGCTGATGGAAAAGGATTAAAAGATTATAATAAAATAATTGAAAAGTTAGAGAATGCAAGTTGGGATCGTGTCTTCATTATTTACGATGCAATCCAAATGGGTATTCCCTTAAACAGGATTCACGAAATCACAAAAATAGACATGTGGTTTTTAAGACAATATGAGGAACTGAATTTACTTGAAAAAGAGATTTCAACTTATAATAATTTAGAGTCCTTGCCTAAAGCGCTCTTGCTAGAAGCCAAGCAAAAAGGATTTGCAGACAGACAAATTGCTCACATGATTGGTTGTTGGGAAAGTGAAGTTCATGAGAAGCGAAAACAACTGAATATAAATAGAGTATTTAAGTTAGTAGACACTTGCGCTGCTGAATTTAAAGCCGAAACACCTTACTACTACTCTACTTTTGAAAGTAACATGATCGTTGATGGCAAAGCCTACTCCGAAAATGAAAGTGTGGTTACCAATAAAAAGAAAATTGTGGTATTGGGCTCAGGTCCTAACAGGATTGGTCAAGGAATTGAATTTGATTATTGCTGTGTCCACGGGGTATTAGCCGCTAAAGAATGTGGTTATGAAACCATCATGATCAATTGCAATCCAGAAACAGTTTCTACTGATTTTGATATTGCAGACAAACTCTATTTTGAACCAGTATTCTGGGAACACATATGGGATATTATCCAATTGGAAAAACCTGAAGGAGTTATCGTGCAACTCGGAGGCCAAACGGCCTTGAAGTTGGCTGAAAAATTGAGCAAATACGGCATTAAGATTATCGGGACTAGTTTTGAAGCTCTTGATCTTGCTGAAGACAGGGGTCATTTTTCTGAATTACTAACAAAGCTAGACATTCCTTTCCCTGAGTTCGGAACTGCAACTTCTGCTGATGAGGCAGCCGCCATCTCTGATGAACTTCATTTCCCGATCTTGATAAGACCTAGTTATGTCTTGGGAGGACAAGGAATGAAAATTGTAATCAACAAAGACGAGTTGGAAAGTCATGTGATAGATATACTGAGAAAAATTCCAAACAATGTTTTACTACTTGACCATTATCTAGATGGGGCAATTGAGGCCGAGGCTGATGCCATTTGTGATGGAGAAAACGTCTATATTATTGGTATCATGGAGCATATAGAACCTTGTGGAGTGCATTCTGGAGATTCAAACGCCACTTTGCCCCCATTCAATTTAGGTGAATTTGTCATGCAACAGATCAAAGATCATACTAAAAAGATTGCTTTAGCACTTGAAACCAAGGGATTGATCAATGTACAATTTGCGATCAAGAATGATATCGTATATATCATCGAAGCCAATCCAAGAGCTTCAAGAACAGTCCCTTTTATTTCAAAAGCTTATAATGAACCTTATGTAAATTACGCAACAAAGGTAATGCTCGGTGAGAATAAGGTTACGGATTTTGATTTTAAGCCTCATTTAGAAGGATTTGCGATAAAACAACCTGTATTCTCGTTCGATAAATTCCCAAATGTAAATAAGAACCTTGGACCTGAAATGAAATCTACTGGCGAAAGTATTCTTTTTATAGACAGCCTTAAAGACGATGCTTTTTACGAACTGTATTCAAGAAGGAAAATGTACTTGAGTAGATAATTCAAGTATTAAGAAACAATTAAAAGCCCCGAATAACTCATTTTCAGGGCTTTTTTATTGATTTTTTTTATAAAAAGCAAACAGTACCGCTAGCTACATCATAAATTGCTCCTACGACCTTAATTTCACCATTTTCTTCCATTTCAGCTAAAATCGGGCTCTCATCGCGAATTCTATCAATAGATAACTCAATATTCTTCAAGGCAACTTTCTCTATAGATTCAGCGTCTGCTTCTCCTTCCATAGCCAATGCAACGGCCGGTTGAATCTTACTCAACAGATGCGTAATATTACCCAGTTCAACGTGCTTACAAGCTGCAGTAACCGCACCGCATTTGGTATGACCCAAAACCACAACAACTTTAGAACCAGCAACTTTACATGAATATTCCAATGAACCTAAGACATCCTCGTTGACGATATTTCCAGCCACTCTGACATTAAACACGTCTCCAATACCCTGATCAAAAACAAGCTCAGCCGGGACCCTTGAATCTATGCAACTCAAAAGCGCAGCGAAAGGAAATTGTCCAGCGCTGGTTTGCGCTACCTGAGACAAAAGGTCTCTTGAAGTATTATTCTGATCAACAAATCTCTTATTCCCTTGCTTCAGCCTATCAATGGCAGCATCAGGGCTCATCTTATTTTGTAATTCTTTAGTAAATGTTACCATAATTTTAATTTTCTTAAAAATACGAATTTTTTTGTTTTTTGAGAAAAGCATTTAACTCAGGCTACAATTGAGCAAAATTGAATCGTTTTTTAAATAAAAACCTATATTTGTTCAAAAAAAAATTGACTCATGAATTATATCTTATTTGATGGTGAATACAGGGATAATTTACTCCCTCTCACTTACACAAAACCAGTAGCTGACCTTAGGATTGGTATACTAACCATCAGAGAAAAATGGGAAAAACATTTAGGTTTTACCACCACAACAATAACGGAGGACTATCTTTCTAATAAGTTCCCGATGGTAGAAATGGAAGAAAATGTCATGATAAATGCTTCTTTCCTGCCCTCATACGATCTGTCACATATGGTTAGTAAGTTAAAAGCTTCTGAAGCGATTTACAAGTCTGGAGAGCTTATCGCTTTTTTTTCAAAAGAAAATGAAGAGATCAATTTTGACGCTTTTACTAAAAAAGAATTCTCAGGAGATCTTATCCAAATCAAACACTCATGGGATTTATTTCTCCATAATGGGGAAGCTTTGGAAACAGATTTCGATCTAATCACAAAAGACAGGGTCTCAGCCCCTATTCCTGAAACAGTTCATTGTATGAATAAGGAACGCATCTTTATAGAAGAAGATGTTGAAATAGAAATTGCTGTATTAAACGCAAATAAAGGAGCAATTTATATAGGTAATAACGCCCAAGTGCAGGAAGGCGCATTGATCAGAGGGCCTTTTGCTATGTGTGAACACGCTGTAGTTAAAATGGGTGCCAAAGTTTATGGACCTACAACATTAGGCCCGAAAAGTAAAATTGGCGGCGAGGTAAATAATGCCATCTTTTCAGGCTATTGCAGCAAGGGACATGAGGGCTATCTAGGAAATGCAGTTATTGGTGAATGGTGTAATTTAGGAGCAGATACAAATAATTCGAATCTTAAGAATAACTATGCCAATGTAAAAATTTGGGAGTATGCCCAAGAGAGATTTGTAGATACTGGGTTACAATTCTGCGGATTAATTATGGGAGATCACTCAAAGTGCGGAATCAATACGATGTTCAATACAGGTACCGTTATTGGAGTAAGTGCCAATATTTACGGAAGTAACTTTCCAAGAAATTTCATTCCTTCTTTCTCCTGGGGTGGTGCTGCAGGTTTTAAAACCTATACACTACCTAAAGCATGTGAAACATCTGGTTTAGTAATGAATAGAAAAAATGAAGAATTTACTGAGGAAGATCGGAAAATCATGGAACATATTTTTGAAATCTCCGCCAAATACAGATCTAAATAAATATGAAACGTGTTGTTGTACTTACCGGAGCAGGCATGAGTGCTGAGAGTGGCATCAACACTTTTAGGGATGCAGATGGCTTATGGGAAGGTCATGATGTTATGGCCGTAGCGTCTCCTGAAGGTTGGCTTAAAGATCAGGAACTTGTTCTTGATTTTTACAACCAAAGAAGAAAACAACTTTTAGAGGTTCATCCCAATAATGGTCATAAATTATTGGCTAAACTGCAAGAAACACATCAAATAAATATTGTAACCCAAAATGTTGATGATTTGCATGAGCGTGCAGGTAGCCAAAACGTTTTGCATCTGCACGGAGAATTACGCAAAGTTAGGAGCACATTGAATGAGGAATTGGTTTATCGCTGGAAAGACGATTTAAACCAAGGTGATCTTTGCGAATTAAACAGTCAATTAAGACCCCATATTGTTTGGTTTGGAGAAGCAGTGCCTATGCTAGAAAAAGCTATTGAGATAACGGCTTCTGCAGACATACTATTAATCATAGGAACTTCAATGCAGGTATATCCCGCAGCTAGTCTTATCAATTATATTAAATCCGGAACACCAATATATTTTATTGATCCTAAGCCTGCCATAAATGCCTCGGCTTATGAAAACTTGACCATTATCCCTCAAAAAGCAACTCTTGGAATGGAGAAGTTTATGCAAAAAATAAACCTTTAATTAAGCAGAAAGCATTTTATGCATGGCTTCGAATAGTTTACCATCTGAAACCACCCCACCTTTTTGTATCAAATCAAATATTTCTTGATTCTTATCAGATGCATATGGTTTTTTTCCCTTTAAATATTCAATTCTAGGATCTTTGGAATTGTCTAAAAGCCAATCAAAATCAGCGGCATCCATTAAATTCACTCCTTCTTTATTCACCTTTACAACAATTCGTTCCATATCCTTCTCGTTGCACTTAAAAAGGTTGAGAGAATCAGAGGAGAAATGCTCCAAATAACCCGTTTTATTCAAAACTTTTTCCCATACAAAATCGCTAAAAACTTCAAGTTGTTTCTCTGCTAGTTCAGGTTTCTCCTCCTTTATTTTGGTCCACTCTTTCGCATCAATACTTTGAGCGGCCAAAAAAACAGCAAATTCCTCATTCAATTCCTCAAATTGCTCTTTAGTGAGCTTGGCATATTTTATCATATATTTCAAATCTCATCGACCGATATGTGCTACTGATCAATTAATTATTTTTAAAAATGCAAAAGTAATCAAAAACAAAAATAATGTCTTATATTTGCACGCTTAAAAATTAACAATTTAAT
>CAYMKR010000056.1:0-10593 GCA_964390865.1 uncultured Flavobacteriaceae bacterium
TATAGTTGCCTATGAAAAAATTAGCTAAAGCTGTGATGAAATTTTAAAGCGAACTCAGGTTATAAAGATACAGGATCCGGAACTCCCGTGATTCTAATTCATGGGTTTATTTCTTCGGGTAATTCTTGGAATAATTCAGTTTTAAAGAAGGAACTTGAAGAACAAGGATACAGAGTGATTATTCCAGACCTTCGTGGTAATGGAATGTCTGATCGCCCACAAAAACCTAAATTTTATTCTAATGATGCCGAAATAAAAGATTTAATAAGGCTTGCAGATCATCTCGAATTAGAATTTTTTTTAGCCGTTGGCTATTCAAGAGGAGCGATTGTATTATCAAAGTTACTCATCTCTGAGACTAGATTAGAAAAGGCTGTTCTGGGAGGCATGGGTTTAGATTTTACAAATCCTGATTGGTCAAGACGTATTATGTTTCAAAAAGCATTTAGTGGTGAAGAGCCTCCTAATGACATTACAGAAGGAGCGATTAATTATGCTAATTCAATCGGTGCAGATTTAAAGATTCTTGGCTATTTACAAGAGTTTCAGCCCGTAACATCAACTAAAGAATTATTGGCGATCAAGGCTCAAGTATTAGTGATAGCTGGGGATCAAGACAAAGAGAATGGTGATCCAAAAGATTTATCTGATCATATCCCTGGATCTGTCTGTAAGATAGTCTCTGGTGGACATAATGAAACGAAAAATACTACAGCATTTTCAGATGAAGTAATTTCATTTTTAGGGCAATAAAAAAAGAGGTTTTTTACAACCTCTTTTATATAAATTTAAAATATGTTTTACTGACGGCCCAAAGTAACTTTTTTACCGGCTCTAAAAACAACAATTTCAATGGGTTGATTTTCACCTTTGATTTCCATCACTCTGGCTATATTTAATAAAGATTCGTCACTGTTTTCAAACTTAACGCCATTGATAGAAAGAATGACATCACCACCCACAACTAATTTTTCACCATTAATGGTCATTTCAATATCACCGTCTTCTAACCCAAGTATTCCGAAGGGTGAAACTTTAACGACTCTTTGCACTAATAAACCACTTTCTTGGGGTAAATTGAATATTTGAGCTATTTTTCCTGTTAAAGGAATTAAATCAGTTCCATTCCAAAGGATTTTTTTCTCAAATAACAATTCCTTTGTGATGTTTGAAGATGAAGCAAAACCAATCCCCTGAAAACCACCTGATTCAGTAAGTATATTACTCACTATGCCAATTACTTCTCCTTTCATATTGATCATAGGTCCTCCAGAATTACCTGTGTTTATAGCAGCATCTGTTTGGATGTATTCTGAATTGGTAAATGGATTCTTATCTTCAGTATCCTTAATTATACCACTGACATATCCTGATGAAAGGGAATGCCCTAAACCATAGGGTGCACCAACTACAAAAACCTGTTCCCCAATTTTTACTTGATCGGAATCTGCTAAATTCAAGATAACAGCATTTTTCTTAGGCCAAATTAATTCGAGTAAAGCTACATCGGCCGTTGCATAAGCTGATATCACTTTGGCAGGTATAATTTCACCATCAAGAAATTGAACATTTACTTTCTCGGCTATTTGCACAACATGCGCGGCAGTGATGATTTGTGTGTCAGAGATCAGAAAACCTGAACCAAGCCCTCCGGCTGTTACTGTTTTAGTCACATTGCCTGAACTTACAAGTTCTTTTTGTTCTGTAAGGATTACTACAACTGCAGGATTGACACTTTCATATAGATCTGTCAAGGACTGAGCTTTGAGAGAAACGCTCATTAATATAAGTGTTAACACCAAAAATTTCTTAAGGTTATTCATATTTTATTTTATGTTAAATTGAAAATTATTTTTTTATTAGTGCGGCAAAAGTAAGTTTTTTTAGATTAAAAATTGGAACAGAATATGACTTTAAGAAGAGGAAGCTAGATCATCAGTAATCGCTATGAGAAAGAAATAAATAAGTATGAGTCGAAAACGACAAACATTTTGCGAATTCGATATGTTTGCACTTTAAAGGCAAATAGTTTATTTATTTATAATTAAATCAAATTCTCATTTTTTTGAGTTTAACATGTTGACTATAGATTTTATTCATACTGATTCTATCTTTGATTTGTATGATCAAGATTGAAGATATTAAAATGATGTAAGCTCTTTTAAAAATAATGAATCACTAATAATAGATCTCTTAATCGTTAAATAAATGTTAAAAGCTTGGTTTCTAGTTAACATTGGAACAATTGATCAGTCTTTAATAATGAATCATCAATTGAGAGTTTTTTGTTAATATGGTTAAGAGCCCATGCGTCGAGAGGTGCATGGGCTCTTTGATTACTGATATTTGGAATGTCGAGCATAGATAAATTCTATTTTACCATAAGTAATTCCGATCAATTTAATAGGTTAATAATTATAAGTATATTTACCTTTATTGTGTCGAGTTGATATTTTTTTGGCACTTTTTTTGAAAGGATGTAAGAATGAATTCGACATTTAAAGTATTAATAGTAATAAGGTATAATTTTTAATCCCCCAGAATTATGGAAGTTGTAACACAAGCCCTAGAATTTGAAAGCCGCAAGTTGTCTTTAAAATCTACAAACGATAGAATTTTAGCTTCAAGAGAAGCCAAATCATTGATCTTAAATCTTAATGAGATCTATAAAATAGATAAAGACCAAAGCGTCATGGATCTAATGAAAAGATTGACTACAATAAAAAGAAAAGTTGAGTCAAGATTGAAAATGCACGTAACCATCTAAATGGCTGGTGCGAAAGAAATTCATAAAAATTTATATAATATTAATCTAAACACTCTCCAAGGGAGTGTTTTTGATTGGAATAGTTTTAAAGGAAAAAAAATTCTTATTGTAAATACGGCCTCTGAATGTGGTTTCACAAAACAATATGAAGATCTTCAGAAACTTTTTGAACGTTATCAGGATCAACTTCAGGTAATTGGAGTTCCTTGCAATCAGTTTGGCAAACAAGAACCAGGAGGTGCTGAAGAAATTAGTGAGTTCTGTTCAATCAATTTTGGTGTTAGTTTTCCGCTTTCTGAAAAAGTGGAAGTGAAAGGAGTAAATCAACATGATTTATATAAGTGGTTAACTCGCAAAGAGTTTAATGGAAAAAAGAACTCTTCGGTAAAGTGGAATTTTCAAAAATACTTGATTGATGAAAATGGAGAGCTAATAGATTTTTATTATTCTATTACCAAACCTTTTAGCAAGAAAATACTTCGGCATTTAAATTAAATAGCCCTAAACTTCTTCAGATTTCAGAGTCTTAAAGATCCAATACATACATAATGAAATTCGAGAAACAAGGACAAATCTATCAATTATCCGCTAAAATCAACATTCCGATTGGTGTTAGTGAAGCATGGAATTTTTTGTCTGACCCCGGAAATCTCAAAATCATAACTCCAGAATATATGGGGTTTAAAATTTTGTCAACAGAGGGAGGAGAAATGTTTCCTGGACAGATTATCAGCTATAAGGTTTCACCATTACTCGGTATAAAAATGAATTGGGTCAGTGAAATTACTCATGTTCATGACAAGGTTTATTTTGTAGACGAGCAAAGAGTTGGTCCTTATGCCATCTGGCATCACAAACATTTTATTAAAGAAATTAAAAATGGTACTGAAATGATTGATATCGTTCATTACCAATTGCCTTTTCCTTTGGTTGCAAATAGATTTCATAATTTATTAGTAAAACCCAGGTTGAAAGAAATATTTGAATATAGAACCAATAAATTAGTTGAACTATTTGGTGCTTATGAATAGTTATGAAATTATTCCTTTTAACTTTGATCTTTATGCATAGTTCTGCTAGTGCTCAGCACATTCTTTTTGATTTTTCTGAAAATGACAACAAAGGTTGGTGGATCGTTAATGATGGCGTAATGGGAGGTTTATCTGAAGGTGATTTTCAAGTCACTGATATGAAGGCAATCTTTAGTGGTCGAGTTTCGACTGACAATAATGGAGGTTTTACTATGGTCAGAAAACAATTCAGTTCAGTTACGATTTTGGAACATAAGTCATTTGTTATTTTGCAAAAAGGTGATGGAAAAACCTATCAATTTAGAGTTAAATCTAATGCAAATCAACGTCATTCTTATATTTATACATTTACATCGACAACCGATTGGCAAGAAATTGTGATTCCTTTTTCAAGTTTAGAACCTCGTTTTAGAGGAAAAAAAGTAGATACTGCCAATTTTGAGGGCCAGCAAATTGAGGAAATAGCATTTTTGATTGGTAACAAACGAAAAGAGTCCTTTCAACTTATACTTGATAAAATTAGTGTCAAATAGCATCTTTTTTAAATAGGTTAGATCAAGAAGAATTTATAATAAACCTTATAAATTGAGTCAGTTTTGATTGAATTTACTACTTTTAAGTGTTCTTATTCAATGCTGTGAAAATGCAACCCCTCTTGCAAAAAATAATTTTATTGTTTTTTGGTTTGATTCCTATTCTGAGTTCAGCTCAGGCAAGCAATGAACCACCTGATATTTCGGCTGAAGGTGATCAGTTTTATTGTCCCTTATCTGAAATTAGTGTGGTAAGTGACTTCAATATTGTTAATCCGGATGACACTCCGATTAACGCCTTTTACATACAAATCTCTTCAGGTTATAACAGTAGCAGTGATCTTCTTAAATTAGGTGTTGATCAGGTCAATATACGGGCATCATGGAACGCTAATACGGCTAAATTGACACTAAGAAGTAAGACTAACGACACACTTTTTTTAGATGATATCATTGCAGCGGTAAAGGAGGTTGTCTTTATCAGTAGCGATGCAGAATTTTCTGGTGAAAGGTTTTTTTCCTTTACTATTGGTGATGCAAATTTTCTTCCATCTACAGGCCATTTTTATCGATATTTTGAAGATGTAGGAATTTCCTGGACTAAAGCTAAGGATGATGCTGAGACTAAGGTATATTATGGATTACCGGGATATTTAGCAACGATAACCTCATCAGAAGAAGCCCAGCTTTCAGGAGAACAGGCAGTTGGTACTGGTTGGATTGGTGGAAGCGATGCTCAACTTGAAGGAACCTGGAAATGGGTAACCGGACCTGAAGAAGGAATGATCTTCTGGATTGGACTTGCAAACGGTTATGCACCTAATGGTGCATTTGAATTTTGGAATGCAGATGAACCAAATGACCTTAATGGTGAAGATTATGCCCATGTCATTACAAACACAAATATAGGACCAAAAGGTTCATGGAATGATTTATCAAATCAAGGAACTGGCGGAATTTACCAACCTCAAGGCTATATTGTGGAATATGGTTATGGTGGGCCTGAGGACGCACCAAATTTTTCAGCTTCTACAAGAATTTACACAAATGAAATTGATGATGTTTTCGGCGACTCTAATTGCGGCCCGGGACAAGTTGAATTAAGAGCTACGCTTACTGAAATTGAAGAGCAGCCTGTTGCCAGTCAAATTGTATGGTTTGATTCTTTGGAAAGTGCCACCCCCGTATCGACTGGGACTATTTACACACCTGAGCTAACTGAAAGTAAAGATTTTTATGTCTTGGCCTCGCAAGACGGTTGTTATGCTGGACAAAGAAAGATGGTCACGGCTACTATCTATGAAATTCCTGACATTGAAAATGAAGTTACTTTAAAGAATTGTGATGCAGATGACATCCCGAATGATGGCTATACTAATTTCAATTTGGAGGAAGCTAATGACTTGATCAATAAAGGAGATCTAACATTAACTATAGGTTATTATTTAACTGAAGAAGATGCTAATGAAGGTCTTAATCAAATTGATCCTCCATTTTTTAATAATAAGCTAGCAGATTTAGTTATCGCGAGAGCGGATAATCTTGACGGCTGTTTTGATTTGGCCATCGTGAACCTGACAGTTTCTGCGACAAACCCTTTGGACGTTTTGGCCTTATTGGAAACTTGTGATTACGATGATATAAATGATGGATATTTCACTTTTGACTTAACTGATGCTTCCGTTATAATTCTAGAGGCCTTACCACAACAAGATTTAATTATTCAATACTATAGAAATCAAGAGGATGCAGCAGTCAAAATAAATGAAATTAAGCCACAAACGGCCTATACAAATGAAATACCTTTTGAACAAGATCTTTTTGCAAGAATTGAGAGTTTAGATAACGGTGAGTGCGTGAGTGTAGGACAATATGTAAAGTTAAAGATTTATCCTTTACCTGAATTTCAAGTGAATTCTGAGGAAGTTTATTGCACGAATTTAGAGCCTATTGAATTAGTCGTTTTTGATGCCCAAGAGATGTATACTTATCAGTGGAAAGATGCTTCCGGAGCCTTAATTGGAAATGGCCAATCCATAAGCGTGTCGATGGGCGGTCAATATTCAGTAAGGGCAACTTCAGACTTGGGTTGTGAGTCAAGGCTCCGCGTTATCAATGTCCGTGAATCTTCTATAGCTATTATTAGTCAGAATGATATTGAAGTAATTGATGGAGGGGAAGAAAATTCAATTCGAATTGACCCAACAAATCTGGGAATAGGTGACTATGAGTATGCTTTGGATAATATATTAGGACCCTATCAAAAAGAACCATTTTTTGAAAACCTTCTTCCAGGAAACCATACTTTATATGTGAGAGACCTCAATGGTTGCGGAACTGCGGATATTCAGGTATCTGTAATTGGTTATCCCAAGTTTTTCACACCTAATGGCGATGGATATAATGATACCTGGCAAGTTCAAGGAGTTTCTGTCCAACCACAATCTAATATTTACATCTACAATAAATTCGGTAAATTGCTCGCCCAACTAGATGCAGATGACGAGGGTTGGTACGGCTTGTTTAATGGTAATCCGTTGCCTTCAGCTGATTACTGGTATAGGGTACAATTGGAAGATGGTAGAATTCATACAGGTCATTTTAGCTTAATTAGAAGATAGTTACGAGTCTATGAAATTTTTTTTAGTCATTATAATAATCAGTTTTAGCAGTCATTTGATGAGTGCACAGGAAACGTTTCCTATATATTCTGATTATTTATCCGACAATGTATATCTGGTGCATCCTGCTGCAGCTGGGATAGGAAATTGTGGCAAAATCAGGTTTACCTATAGGCAGCAATGGGTTGGTGTTGAAGATGCACCATCACTACAGACGCTTAGTTTTCATACAAGAGTTACTGAAAAAATGGCTGTTGGAGCAATTGTTTTTAATGACGAAAATGGTTATCACTCTCAACAAGGATTTTTAGCTACTTACGCGTATCACGTTAATTTTGGCAGGGAGGATGCTCTGAACCAATTGTCATTTGGGCTTTCATTCATGTATAGTCAAAACTCAGTCAATCAAAGTGATTTCATAAATCCTGACCCCATAATTTCTCCAGGTGTTGAATCGACAGGTTATTATAATGCTGATTTCGGTCTGGGCTATCATTACATGGACTCATTTTCATATTTTACGGTTAAAAACCTTTTGATGACTCCAAGAGATCTTGTTAATAACAGGTTCGAATCGGATAACCTCCGGAGATATTTGCTCACTTTTGGTTATTATTTAGGACGCGGTAAAGGATTGCAATTTGAACCCTCTGTCATGTTTCAGTATATCGAGTATACCGGTGAAGCTTTTGCCGACATCAATATTAAAGCGTATAAGAGTATTGGAAACAAGAGCCAAATCTGGGCAGTGCTGTCATATCGACAGAATTTTGATTCGAATATTGAAAGTTTTAAAATGCTCACACCTATCATTGGGATAAATCATAAACGTTTCATGTTCTCTTACACTTATTCAAGTCAACTAGGAGATGTTGTATTGGCCAATAGCGGTAATCATCAAATAACCTTAGGCTATAACGTCTTTTGTAAAAAGCCTCGTGCTACTGGTTGCCCTAATTTGAATTCTACCTATTAATTGTTTGATATGCTGATAAATGTCATGCCTTTCTGTTTAAATACAGACTAATTTTATAGATAGTATTTACCTAATCTATGAGTTTTAAGATGGGGATACGGGCTTATTACAAAATCATTAAAATTTTAATAACATGTCTAATTTCAATAAATTAGGATCAGGACACCTGCTGTTACTGGCCATCTTTTGTATTGGATTTTTTAGTTTTGGTTTCACAAATTTAAAAGATTCTAAAATTGTTTCAGAACCGGTTAAAAAAGAAGGAGTTGATGGGGATCGCATTTGGCACGTCAAAGCAATTCACCCGGAAGGCTATTTTCTAGATGTCAAAGCATTTGATTCGGATGGAAATAAATATGATGTAAAGGCTATTCAGGATGCAGATCAGACTACCTTAATGGATATTAAGATAATTATGAATGGAATGAGAATTCCTGTAAAAATTTTACAGAGCGATGGAAGGTTCATGCCAGTAAAAGGGATAACAAAAAACGGAGAAATTCTCGATATCAAAGCAATTAATCTAAAAGGTGAACTTCTTGATGTAAAGGGGGTTGGACATTCTGGTAACATTATTCATATCAAAGCTATTACCAAGAATAAAGAGCTTTATGGAATTAAAGCAATATCACCTACGGGTGAATTGAATGATGTTAAAGGTGTTAAGGTTTTAAAAAATGCAATAGAAACGAGCGTTAATGGTGTGTTAATCCATGCCCATGTAAAAGCGATCTCCCAAACAGGGTGCTCGCCTGACAGTTTTATTTGGCATATAAAAGCCATTCATCCAGAGGGCAGAACTTTAGATGTCAAGGCAATAGATACTGATGGAAATATTTTTGATGTAAAAGCCATCCAAAATTCTAATCAGAGGAGCATGCTCGATATAAAAGCATTTATTGGAGATGCACAACAGCTCCCAGTGAAGGTAATTATTACTGGTGATACGAAATCAACAATCAAAGCGATAGGAGAGAATGGCACTTTGTATAGTATTAAGGCTTTGGATAAAAACGGAAATTTAATGGATGTTAAGGGGACAAGTAGATCCGGTAGTTTGATAGATATAAATGCTGTTGACAAAGATGGAACCCTTCTAGGGATAAAAGCCATTTCACCCGAAGGTGAATTGAATGATGTAAAAGGAGTTAAAATGCTAAAAGAAGATTTAGAAATGGAATTAAATGGAGTTAAGATCTATGCTCATGTAAAAGCATTACCACAATAGATAGGTCACTTTTCGAATAAATAACAGAATCAGGGCTTCGGCCCTGATTTTTTTATAGAACTGACGAAATTTGATCTTTTAAATGTTTTTATTATTATTTTTACGCTTATAGTATTAAGTAGAATGTTGATGTTAGATACATCATTTAAAGCTAAAACAGAATAATTATTATGGAAAAAGACCAACTTAGATATGAAAATATGAAATATAGCAGATGTGGAAAAAGTGGTTTACTGTTACCTAAAATATCATTAGGGCTTTGGCATAATTTTGCAGGAGTAGATGTGTATGAAAATTCTAAGGAAATGGTGCTGAGGGCCTTTGATCTCGGGATCACACATTTTGATTTAGCCAATAATTATGGTCCACCTCCAGGTTCTGCAGAAGAAACCTTTGGAAAAATTCTTCGGGAAGAACTTTCAGACTATAGGGATCAGATGATCATTACCTCCAAGGCAGGATATTTAATGTGGCCTGGCCCTTACGGAGAATGGGGTTCTAGAAAATACTTGATTTCAAGTTGTGATCAAAGCCTTAAAAGGATGGGACTAGACTATGTAGATATATTTTATAGTCATAGGCCCGATCCTGATACTCCTCTTGAGGAAACAATGATGGCTCTGGATCAAATTGTAAGATCAGGAAAGTCTTTGTATGCCGGTATTTCGAATTATGACCCTGAACAATCCCAACAAGCTTTTGACATATTAAAATCATTAGGAACACCATGTGTTGTGCATCAACCTTCTTATAGTATGTTTAATAGATGGGTTGAAGATGGTTTGTTAAATGTTCTGGAAAAGAATGGTGTGGGATCAGTTGTGTTTAGTCCTCTTTTTCAAGGATTGCTGACTGATAAATATCTAAAAGGTATTCCTGAAGGGTCTAGAGCTGCAAAATCACATGGTTTTTTACAAAGCTCCCAAATAACTGAAGAAAAGATTCATAAGATCAAAGCTTTAAATTTAATTGCAGAAAAAAGAGGTCAAAAAATGGCCCAACTCGCGCTTTGTTGGGTGTTAAGAGACCCTAGAGTAACTAGTGTAATTATTGGGGCTAGTAAAGTATCTCAGATAGAAGATGCCGTAGGAATTCTTGATAATTTAGAATTTTCAGAAGATGAGCTTGCAGCAATAGAGGCAATACTAAAAGCCTAAACGATGTTGAATTCTAGGTTCTTTTTGGCAGTGCTTTTACTTATTGGTTCTGCTGATTTATGCAGGCTCAATGAAACGAGAACTTGCTTCAAAATATCCAAAACAGGGAAAAGTTAAGTTTGGATGTTCAGTGGAAGATTATAGTTGATCCGCTTGAAAATGGATATTATAATCATATATACCTGCCAAAAGAAGATGGATACATCAAAAATAAGAAGATGGAATCTCCTTCGGATCATCAAGAAGGCATTTTACACCCTGCAAAACTATTTTGAAACCA
>CAYMKR010000057.1:0-10582 GCA_964390865.1 uncultured Flavobacteriaceae bacterium
GGGCTATATCAGCCACTTTTCTAAGTGAGAAAGGTTTTAAGGTTTATGGCACAAGTAGAAACCCTAGTCAGGATAGTATTAATTTTGAATTACTAAAACTTGATGTTCTTGACAGGGATAGTATTGATAGTGCCGTGAGCCATATCCTTAATAAAGAAGGCAGGCTTGATGTATTAATCAATAATGCAGGAATGGGAATAACCGGACCAATTGAAGAGACACCAACTGATGAGATTCGAAAGGTTTTTGAGACTAATTTTTTTGGAACCATCGAAGTTATCCAATCTGTAATGCCACACATGAGGAGACAGGGACATGGACTTATCATAAATGTTACCTCTATTGCCGGATATATGGGATTACCATTTCGCGGAATATACTCCGCAACCAAAGGTTCTTTAGAAATCTTATCTGAGGCCTTAAGCATGGAGGCTAAGGGGTTTGGCATCAAAGTAGTGAATATTGCACCTGGAGATTTCGCGACAAACATTGCATCCGGACGCTATCATACTCCGGTATTTAAAGATTCAGCTTATGCCAAAGTTTATCAAAGGAATGTAGATTTAATGGACCAGCATGTGGATTCAGGTCAAGACCCCATTATCATGGCGCATAAAATATTAAAAATAATAAATGATCCAAATCCAAAGTTACATTATAAGGTAGGTGAGTTCATGCAAAAAATATCGATTGTACTGAAACGAATATTGCCTGACAGGATGTATGAAAAACTGATCATGAATCATTATAAGATGTAGGTACATCTATTCATAAAAAACCGCAACTTCTTCTAAATCTTTACGTTTTAAATCAGGTACATACACGGGTTGTTTTGGATATCCAACTGGTAGCAATAAAAAAGCCCTTTCATTATCTGGTCTTTTTAAAAGTTGGGTGAGAAACTTCATAGGGCTGGGAGTATGGGTCAAAGTTACTAAGCCTGCATTATGTATTGCTGTGATTAGCATGCCACAAGCAAGGCCAACAGATTCATTTACATAGTAATTATTGTGTTTTGAGCCATCTTTTTTGTATTCATAAGGTCTTTTACACGCGATGATAAGCCATGGAGCAATCTCTAAAAATGGTTTATGCATATCTGTGGCTATAGGAGCAAGATCGTTTTTCCAACGCTCACCCATTCGATTTTCGTAGGTTTCTTTCTCCTCGGTTTCAGCTGCAAGCCTGATCTGGTGCTTCAGTTCTTTATTCGAGATTGCACAAAATGTCCAAGGCTGTTTATGCGCACCTGAGGGAGCCGTGGAAGCGGCTTTAATAATATTTTCTATGACTTCCTTCGAAACTTCTTTCTCACTAAATTCCCTTACTGACCTTCTTTGGTCTATCCATTGATAAAATGATTCTGATTTTGCAAGCATTTCCTTTTGAGAAAAACTTTTATGCTCAAGTTCAACATGCTTAAAACCTTTTATGATTTTTTCCTTTTTCTCCATTTGGGATGATTTAGCTGATATTAGGTAAAAGTATGATTCTATATGGCTAAGAGCAAATATTATTGATGACTCCAGTTATCTACATCGCTGCTGTCATTAGGAGAAAGGCCAAGAATATCTCCTTTGGTATAGACGCCAAGGCCTAAGACCGTTCTATTCGCATAATTAAAATAACTAACCACTTGGTTTATTTCAAGAATTTCTCCATCTGCAAATCCCGCTGTTTTAAGATGTTCTACATCGTTCTGACCCAGCTTCCTTGGATTTAGTGTCAGCATGTTGGCATAAGAAAATCCTTTAAACCATTTTTTTTCAAAATGGTCCTGTAAAGAATTATTTTTAAGTGCATTGAAGAAGGATGTAGATTTAGCTTTATCATTCCAAAGTTTTTGTAATCCAGCAAAATGATGATCAACACAATAGTCGCATTGATTTATAAAGCTGACATAAACTCCAAGAGCTTCGAGATACCATTTTGGTAATGTGTTATTGGTATTATGGATAACATTTTTATATAATGCCATGTGGCCAGTAAGGGTATGAGGCCTGAGACTATGGACCATTAAAATATTATCTATTTGATTATTATGGCCTTTTACTCGGTTATATAATTTTTTTAGAGAAGAATCTGCATTCTCATATGTGATGTGATCTATCCAGAACATGATTTGTTATTTAGTTAATGAGTTTATTTTTTTGATCAAAGAATTGCTGCTTGAACCATAATTCAAAAGCAGGATCGAGCATTTCATATTGTTTATTTAATAAATGAATAATGTCATTGTTGATGAATTTTGTTTTGTTTTTACTTACGTTTCTGGGAGTACCGAGTCGATAAATTTTCATGGTTTTGACAGAAGTAAGTTTTGATTCACCTTTGATAATGGCTTTTAATAGATTTAGCTGGGTGCTACTCATGATCTCAACTTCCTTTTGATACAGAGGTGAATTGGCAGCTAAGAGTTCTGTAAAAGCAATGTTGATTTCATCCGGGCCCGCTACATTTTTAGTTTGTTGCCATACATAATGTGCGAGTTGTTGAACATACCAAGAATGTCGATTCATACTCATTGCTATTTGCTCTGCATACTCTATACTTATCGATTTCCCAGTTGATTTAAATGATTTGCTAATAAATGAACTCCATTTTTCAATACTAATTTTTGGTAGTAACATAATATCACCAAAGCGATAAAATGGTTTTGAAGCATTATCAAAAATATCCGCCATCATATGCCGCTTACTTCCATACAGGCAATAACTTACTCGTTTTTGTCTTTGCCAACAGGCTCGCATTCTTTTTTCTAACATTTCATAATCTTTGAAACTTGAAAGATTTTGAAATTCATCAAGACAAATAATAAAACGAATGTTCTTTTTTCTTGCAATTTCTTCCGGTAGATTAAGAATTTCATCCCTGTGTTTCTTCAATTCTCCCCAGTCAAAACTAAGACTGAAATCGTTAGCCGGATCAACTCCTATGCTTAATTTAGGTATAAGTAGTTTAAAGAAGTCTTTACCTGATCGCAACCAATCTTCCCATTTGTTTGATGAAGCTTTGATAATTTCTCGTGCAAATACTTCATAAAATTCTTCTTCAGAGCCAATGGTGAATAAATCAATGATCACAGTCTTAATTCCTTTTTCTTTTTTATTGATATCTTGAATTACCTTCTCCACTAAAGACGATTTTCCCCATCTTCGAGGTGAAATAATTGTTGTGTTGATACCTTGGCAGAGGTTGTTATAGAGTTTTGATAACTCATGCTCTCTATTCGTAAATGATTTGTTGCTAACGGTAGTTCCAAAAACAAAAGGTGAATGCGTAGCCATAATATTTTATACTAAATGGTATTATACTCAAAGGTATAAAAATATTCAATACCTAAACCCTAAAAGAAAAAATTATATTTCATTAAAATCTAAGAGTTATCATTAATCATTAAATAATTTAAGTCTAATATGAGTGAATCAATTATATTTACAAAAATGTAAAATTAAACAAATGAAATTTTTTATAGACACTGCGAATTTAGATCAGATAAAAGAAGCTCAGGCCCTTGGAATACTGGATGGAGTAACAACGAATCCATCGTTAATGGCCAAAGAAGGAATAACAGGAGCCGAGAATATTATCAACCATTATAAGGCAATTTGCCATGAGGTAGATGGTGATGTAAGTGCTGAGGTGATTGCAACTGATTTTGAAGGAATGATTAGAGAAGGGGAGGCTCTTGCTGCATTAGATCCTCAAATTGTAGTGAAATTACCTATGATTGCTGATGGAATTAAAGCATGTAAATATTTTTCAGACAAAGGTATCAAAACCAATGTTACCTTAGTTTTTTCTGCCGGGCAAGCTTTACTTGCTGCTAAAGCTGGAGCCACATATGTATCTCCATTTATCGGGAGGCTTGACGATGTATCAACAGATGGATTGGGTTTGATTTCTGAGATTCGACTCATTTATGATAATTACGGTTATACCACTGGTATTCTAGCTGCATCTGTTCGCCACACCATGCATATTATTGATTGCGCTAAAATTGGGGCTGATGTCATGACCGGACCTTTAAGTGCAATAACAGGTTTGTTGAAACACCCTCTAACCGATATTGGTCTGGCAAAATTTCTAGAAGATTTTAAAAAAGGGAATTAAGTTGTGTTTTTTAACCTGAGTTTTGGGTTAGAATAATATTCAAATTTCTTTGTAATTATAATAGCCACAGCTTACTGTGGCTATTTTATTTTAACATCATAAATTTTGGCTTCCGCTTTTTTTAATTTAGATTTAATAAAATTTAAGGACCCTGAAACATGAAAAAACTTTTTTTTTATACAAAACCGTGGCTTATAACTGGCATATTTTTGTTGTTAATTAGTTGCGGAGGTAGTGATGATGGGCCTGATCCGGATCCAGACCCTGATCCAGATCCAGTTCCTCTTCCAAGATCAGCCCAAGACGTAATTGATGATTTTAATAAACTGACTATTATTGTTGGGACCAACGATTTGCAATTGGAAACTTTGGTGGAAGGAACCTTTTGGTATTTTCGAATTATAGTTCCCGAAGGAGCTACATCTTCAAATAAAAGACCATTGGTTGTTCGTTTACATGGCGCAGCTCAAGGCGGTTCTGCCTCAGCGCATAAAAGCACTGAATGCCTTGTAGAACCGGCTTTTGAAGGGAAAGATGTATTTATTTTAAGCCCTAATAGTAATGGAAGTCTTTGGTACGAACAGGCGAATATTGTACAAATCCTGGCGCTAGTGGAAATAACGACTACAAATTTGAACATAGATAAAGATAAGATTGTAATGACTGGTTATAGTGATGGAGGTAATGGAAGTTGGTTCTATTCAGAGTATTATGAAAACCTTATTTCTGCAGCAATCCCAATGGCGACATCTTATAATACATCGCCAAGTTCAGCGCCAGCAAAGAAAATAAACGTACCTCTATATGTGATTCACGGATCAGAGGATGACCTTTTCCC
The DNA here is from genome assembly GCA_964390865.1 of uncultured Flavobacteriaceae bacterium. GTDB lineage: Bacteria > Bacteroidota > Bacteroidia > Flavobacteriales > Flavobacteriaceae > Lutimonas. The sequence goes on from CAYMKR010000057.1 coordinate 4,952, forward strand.
TCTTGATATTACTCAGGGTTTTGTTGATCAATCTATTGCTGCGGGTTCAGATATTACTTTTGTAGTTGCAAATGGGTTGATCCACAATGATCCTTGCGCGTATATTGACGAACTTAAAAAAGCGGTTGTTTGGTTAGAAACAGAAGTTTGGTAACTCAAAAAATATATATAAAACAAAAGGTCTGATTCAATCTGACCTTTTTTAGTTACTGATTAAGCTAAAATGTTTGATGTAAGCTGTGGATATGTCATCTGGATCAGTTACAGTAATGGTAAACCAATAGTCGTCTGAAGGCAAGGTCCTGCCGTTGTACGTTCCATCCCAATTACCATTAGGAGGAAAAGAAGCCAATAATTTTCCAAATCGATTAAATATTTGAATGTCAGAATATTCAAAATCCACAGGATTGAGCCCTTTTACTTCCCAGACATCTGCGTCACCATCACTATCGGGTGTGAAAAATTTTGGAAAACCAAAAATAAAAAATTTCTTCTCTACAATTTCACAATTTTTTCTGTCTCTGATAAATGCAGAATACGACCCAGGAGCTAATTCATTAAAAGAAGGATCCTGTTGGTAAGGCCCAAATGGGTTTTCAAGAGAAAATTCAAAATCACCCTCATTTTCCAATAAAACTGTAGCTCTATGTCTATTTCCGTTATCTTCTAGTTCTATCCTCTTCACTATAGGTGCCGGAACCTTGCTGATGGTGATACTTTTTACAATGCTGCAGAGGGATTCTTTATCTGTTATTGTTAAATGGTATTCTCCTTCTGCCAAGGCTTCAATTTCATAAGTTTGTTCTCCACTTAACCATTCATAGGTGTAGTTTTGTCTTTCAAATGATTCTACCCCAGCATTAATTCTAAAAGGGAAGGAAGCCGAGCAGATGCTTAAAACTTCATCTTGGTTAATTCGGGGTAAAATTGGCATGTCTAAATCTATAGATCCAATACCCGAGCAAATATTATCATTTTCTAATCTAATATAGATTGTTCCGGGTGGACCAATATAATTTTCATCAAAAGGTTCATAGCCTATACTCGCTAAATCTCTGGTTCTATAAAAGGTCGCTATGGTGGTTGCGGGTAATCCTAAATCACTCACAATGAATTTTGTCTGATTGGCCAAATCGAATTGTGCTGTACCATCACCTTGATTACAACCAATCATTTTTTCAGCAACAAACTCAAATGTTTTAGTTGCTCTTAAAACGACATCCGCAACATTGTAACAGTCAGACCCGGATCTTACTACTTTCGCTAAAATGGGTTCATCCGGAATCGTATTTATGTAGAAATAGGGCAAGGCATTAATATTCAAAGTATCAATGGTAAGTGTACTCATATCTTTATAATAGTAGACATCTACCTCACTTCCATGACCTAAACTAATGGGGTCATTTGCCAGTTGTAAGTTAAAGGTAGTAATACCATCTTCAGGGTATACATCGGTATCACATTCAATAAAAGTATAGGGTGTATTTACAACTTCAATTGTACCAATAATTTCAACCTTCTTCTTAAGGGGTTTGCTTTCTCTTCCACCAAAAGTAGTCGTTAGCGTGACCTCATATTCACCAGGTTGTGCGTATTTATGATAGGGTTCAATTTCTGTGCTTGTTGTTCCATCTCCAAAACTCCACACCAAAGTGTCATATGGGTCGTCAGACGTCATAAAGAAATGTGTTTCATCGCCTAAACAGGTGTATTCATAATCGAAGGTTAGAATAAATGCTGACGATATAAAAGGCGGCAGTCCATAATTTGAAAATGTGCCAGAGGCCAATTCAACAGCTATGTCTACATAAGCTGCATCCCTTCCATTAAGTTCTGGTTTGGTTATGGCAGCCAAACTTGATTCACCAACGTCAGTACCTCCTTTGTTCTTGGCTCTGTAAATTTTACCGTCTAGAGCTAATTGTAAGGCGCCCGCCAGCAAGGTTGTTGAATTGTGAATTTCAAATTTAGTGTTGAGTATATTCGTACTCTGCAGATCAAATTGATATACGTTACTTCCTTTAAAAATTGAAACCCCTCTATTGACGACATAGGTATTCGTTGAAACATAAAGTTTTCTTGATTTAGGTGAGAATTCAACTCCATAAGGGTATGTACCGGTGATCAAGCGGTCTCCATTAGGAGATGTTTTCCCTGTATCATCATCAAAGTCATATAAGAAAACCCTTCCCGAAGTACTGCTTTGCCCTGTAAAACTATGAGCAATTGCTATTTTTTTTCCGTTGGGAGAGATTTTTAAATAGCCTATTGAGGATAAATTGACCAGAGTAGTGTTGGTTTTAGATACGGCAATTGGAACCCCATCTGTTACCTTGGTCTTGATTGGTTCTTCGTTCAATCCATTTTGATCGAGCTTAAAAGCATAAAATGTATCCACAAAAAAGGTTAAAACCCAATAAGATATGCCATCAAAATGAAGTGTAGCTGCTATCTTTTCAGAACTTTTCCATTTTACTTGTTCACTATCGTTTTTGTCATAAGTAATCAAATGCTTATTTTTTGATCCCGGAATAACGTCTCCCATCCCATTATTAAGATTCATGTCAACGATACTGTAGTTCACACCTCTTTTTACTTCATTTAATTCAATAAATTCCGCTCTGTTAACTGTAAAGACGTAATAAAGGTTTTTGCTTTCTGGTTTCGGGACAATAATCGCCGCCTGGGTACTTGATTTTTGGCCGAATAGGCCGGTTCCATTGGGCATTACTTCATGGTTTCTATCCCAAATGGTGGTTCCGTCGGTATAGAACATAAGAGCACCTCTACTACTAGAAATACTTGCACATCCTTCTAAGGTAAATAAACTTCCTGTCTGAGCAACAGGGCTTCTACTGTTAAAATCCAATCCTGCATATTGACCGAAAAACCAATTGGCAGTTTCTTTCTGGCCATATGAAATGGAAAAAATAAGGAAGAGTAATATGGATAAATAATTGTTTTTCAAAGCCTAAAGATATGTTACATAGCGTTAGCCAAGTTACATAATAATTCTTTGATTAGATCGCTATTGAATGATCATCAAAAAGAAGAGCAGATGAGATTATGAATCTTTAAAGATGTTTTTGTAATTCTTTTATTTCGTCTCTAAGTTGGGCGGCAACTAAAAAATCTAGAGCTTTTGCTGCAGCCTCCATGTTTTTTCTGGTTTCCCTTACCCTTTTTTCCAATTCTGATTTACTAAGATATTGTAATTCATGTTCGGTAGCCTTGTTTTTGGCTTCGTCATATTGGTAAGTAGCTAACTGATTCTTTGACAATGAATCATCAATGTTTTTTTTGATTTGTTTGGGAGTGATATCATGCTTTAAGTTATATTCGTTTTGCTTTTCCCGTCTACGTTTTGTCTCATCAATTGTCAATTGCATGCTATTTGTAATTCTATCTGCGTACAAAATAGCTTTGCCATTAACATTTCTGGCAGCTCTTCCCACGGTTTGTGTCAATGATCTATGGCTTCTTAAAAAGCCTTCCTTATCAGCGTCTAAAATTGCAACGAGCGATACCTCTGGTAGATCTAGTCCTTCTCTTAAAAGATTTACTCCAATCAAAACGTCAAAGAGTCCTTTTCTAAGATCATTCATGATTTCGACCCTTTCTAAAGTGTCTACATCCGAATGAATGTACCTGCAACGAATCTGAATTCTGGACAAGTATTTGGTTAGCTCTTCTGCCATTCGTTTGGTAAGGGTTGTTACCAATATCCTTTCGTCAACTTCTATGCGTAGTTGTATCTCTTCAATCAGGTCGTCTATCTGATTCACACTTGGTCTGACTTCTATTTCTGGATCGAGTAATCCTGTCGGTCTAATAACCTGTTCAACGAATACACCTTCGCTGTTTTGTAACTCATAATCTGCCGGTGTTGCGCTGATATAGATCACTTGATTTTGTATGGCTTCGAATTCTTCAAACTTCAAAGGCCTGTTATCCATGGCCGCAGGGAGTCTAAAGCCATATTCTACTAAATTCTCTTTTCTAGATCGGTCACCCCCGTACATGGCATGAACTTGGGGTATGGTCACATGACTTTCATCAACGAGCATCAAATAGTCATTTGGGAAATAATCTAATAAGCAGAAAGGTCTGGTTCCTGGTAATCTTCCATCTAAATATCTCGAGTAATTTTCAATACCACTACAATAGCCCAATTCACGGATCATTTCTAAATCAAACTCTGTTCTTTCCTTTAGTCTTTTCGCTTCTAAAGATCTCCCTGACTCTTTGAAGAAATCTACTTGTTTCATCATATCGTCCTGAATGTCGTGTATAGCATTTTGCAGCACATCTGGAGAGGTCACGAATAAATTTGCAGGATAAATATTAAGTTGTTCAAAAGATTCAATGATCACGTTGTTAATTAGATCAAAGCTCTCAATCTCTTCAATTTCATCTCCAAAAAAATGCACCCTAAAGCCATGTTCTCCATATGAAGGATAGATTGTAATGGTATCACCTTTGACTTTAAAAGTACCACTTTTTACCTCCTCCTCAGTTCTTGAATATAAGCTGGTAACCAATTGATGCAAAAATCTCGTTCTTGCTATCTGTTCACCAACCTCAATAGTGATAACATTTTTTTTAAATTCTACAGGATTACCTATACCATATAGGCAAGATACTGATGCCACCACTAACACATCTCTTCTTCCTGACAACAATGAAGAGGTGGTGCTTAGCCTCATTCTTTCGATCTCATCATTAATTGATAAGTCTTTTTCTATATACAGTCCTGTCGAAGGAATAAATGCTTCGGGCTGATAATAGTCATAGTAGGACACGAAATATTCAACGGCGTTCTCAGGAAAAAACTGTTTAAATTCTGAATATAATTGGGCAGCAAGTGTCTTATTATGGGCCAAAACCAAGGTTGGTTTTTGAACTTTTTCGACTACGTTGGCGGCAGTAAATGTTTTTCCCGAACCAGTAACACCAAGCAAGACTTGGTAACGATCACTTTGTTCTAACCCTTTTACTAATTCCTCGATCGCTTTTGGTTGATCTCCGGTGGGTTTAAATTCAGATTCTAATTGAAATTGCATTTCACAAAAATAACATATTCCATGACTAATTTATAGATCCCTTATTTTTAATAAATAATAAGAACCATAAATAAATATAAAGGTCCAGCCCAAAACTATTGCTATTTCATACCAATGTATAGAATAGTCAGATCCGAAATCTTCACCAATTTGATTCGCAATAGTTCTTACGGCACTTAGTCTTGAAAAAGGCTCGTCTATAAGATTCCACATTGCGTTCAAGGGGGCGAATTGAAAAATATTATCAGCGATATCAGTATCCCTGAAAACATTCCATTTTAGCATGTTATAACCAATAATTTCAGCGAAAAACCAGATCAGCATAGCTCCAACCGCAAAAGCAGAACGTTTGATGAGCATTCCAAGAAATAATCCAAAGGAAAAGAAGCCCAGGAGCTTAACAAAGAAAGCCAGTAAATATTCTAAATCAGAAAATATAATGGAAAATTCATTGAAATCGGAATAAACCAAACCTAATACAAGAGATACAAAGAATACAAATACTGTGGAGATAAGGGCAAAAACGAGTACAGTGTAAAATTTGCTAAGAACAAATTCCTTTTTACTC
>CAYMKR010000058.1:0-10538 GCA_964390865.1 uncultured Flavobacteriaceae bacterium
ATCTGGGTTTTTTAAATTTTACAAGCGTCATGACAAAACATTTAAATTAATAACATATCAAAGCTATTATTTCAGTCTTTTTTCTGCAATGATTAAGGTCAAGTAAAACAATGATACTCGTCAAAAAAGTTGCCCCGAAGGGCAACTAAATATCGATTCATAATATTCCCATTTATAGGAATACGCCTTCTTCGCTAACTTTCACCCTTATTGTTTTTTTACCATTCTCCAGTACAATTTTGTACTCTTTTTTGGCTCCTGATTTAGCCTCATAATTCACCTTATAAACATCCTTGGCAATTTTCCATCCAGGGAATCTTTCAGCAACTGATGATGCTACATCATGTGGTAAGGCCACGTTCTTAAATTTTTCAATGGTATAAAGAATTTTACCATTCCTGTCATAAGCGGCTGTAATATATCCATCAGGTATATAGAAATAAACCCTGTAGAAATCACTTCCGTCTTCATAAAACTCTGAACTTCTAACGTCAAATTTTGCCACCTTGTCCTCAAGTAATTTAGCTGGAAATGGGGCTTCCGAATTATCTATGCTGTTAAGGTATTTATAATTTGTGGCACGAACCTCTACTTCTGGTAACATGCCATCATTAATAACCTGAGCGTAGAATTGGGTCGTTAAACCAATTGCTAATAATGCTAATAATAATTTTTTCATGGTGCTTTGGTTTTAATTAATACTGTTACTCGTTATTAGTAGTAAAATTACGTCTAGGCCTTTCAATACACAATGACAGGGCTCAAAGGAATCAATGATTCTTATCATATTTAAGAGATTAGGTATTTCTAATAAAAAACCAATAAGCATTGGAGAAGTCATAAAAGAGAAAAAATAAGGGGAAAAAAAGAACAGGAAGCACAAACTTCCTGTTCTCTCTCAAATCAAAATACCTTTTATAAGTTAAAAATACCTTTCACTAATTCCTTATCAGATTATAATCAGAATTCAGGTATTCGACAAGCTATAAAACCTATCTTGATTTTAAGGGCCCTACAAGTTTTAACTTGAGCTGCCTTTCTTAATGCTTCATAGAATTTGTTTCATTAAATGTCTGAGTAAATCATTCTCTCATTTAATACATCAAAAGTATAATAGAATAAAAAGTAAAACAATGATCAGAATCAATGAATTCATTGATTCTGATCATTGAAGCCATACCTTCAATAGGGAACCCATTGATAAGCTTGATTTAACAATATCAAGCCGACAATAAATAGTAAAAAGAGAAAAAATTGGAACCATTTAAAATCAATTTGCTCGATCCATTTGTTGGCAAAACCTGGAAAGGCAAATATACTCACTCCCTTAATTAAACTAAACCACCCGAATAAAGTAATTATGACTCTCCAATCTTTAACCCATATATTATGAGCGAGAATATTTAATAATCCTATAAGAATACCTAGAATCGATAATATGATCATAAACTTATCGTCTTTAGCAAAAGAAAACATTTGTTTGATTCTTTTAGGATAGAGTATAAAAAGGAAAAAGAATAGAATAAAGAACCATCCCCAAAATTTGGCTAAAAATATAGAGCTAATCATGATTAATCATTTAAATGATGGATAACAAATAGAGGGATTTTAGAGTGAAAACTCAGTGCCCTTACTTTCGGTTTAAAAAATAATCTCTCAAAAAAGCCATAATGCCTGGAGATAATGACTATCAAATCTATATTCCCCCGACTTTGGGTAAAGCAATTAAGCCCTTCTTCAAAATCACTATTGGTTAGTGTATGGTAACTATGCTTAACATTTACCAAATACGAATCAAGTTTTCCTTTATTTTGAACCTGATTTTCTTCAAATTCATCGTTTTCAGAAAAATGAACTATTCTAATAGTGGAATCATTCAGTTCGGCCAGGTTTATTATAGGCTCCATATCTTTAAAATCATAATCTATAAGATAATCGGTAGGGAATACAATCTCCTTAGGTGGCTTGAACTCATTATGTTCTGGAACAGCAATCACATGGCAAGAATTTCTCATAATGACATCGCTTGCATTACTTCCCATAAAAATTTCTGTGGCACCTGTAGCGCCTTTTGTGCCCATAATAATGAGCTCTATCCTTTTTTCTTTAACTACTTGTTCTACCGCCAAGCTGAAAAGATTGTAATCACTTATGGTTTGAAAATTATGGTTTTCATTTTTTGGAATTCTTTCAATGAGCTTCTCCATTTCTACCCTAGAACTATCATACATTTCATCCTCAAATAAAGCCAAGTTAGATGCATTCTGATCCATCAACTCTTCATTAGTCAAATAAGGAATCCTAAAAACATTCAATAAATAAAAATCACAGGAAATGTCTTTAAAGAGTCTTGTTGCATATTGAATTGCATTAATAGAAATCGGTGAAAAATCGGTGGGCAAAAGTATTTTTTTCATGATCAATATTTTTAAATCCAAATAAAGCTAATCATTTACTAATTTTTTATCATTGACATCGGTCAAGAGCATCGTTGATTAAGATCAGTGAATTTTTTTTAAGCCTTTATAGTCAAGTATTTGAATCTCATTTTTAAAGGTTTTAATTAGCTTCTCTTCTTTAAAATCAGTCAAAGTTCTGGTTAATGTTTCCTTTGCTATTCCAAGAAAGCTCGCTAAATCTGATCTACTAATGTCAACTTTGTTTTCTGGTTCTCTTTTTCTATGCAAATGCAAAATGGCATCTGCCGTCTTACTCCGAACCGAATCATATGCCAAATGCATCAAATGATCTTTAACATGCTCGAGGTCAGCAGAAAGAAGATCCATGAAGTTCAAGCCCAATTTGGGATTTGTTTTTATTAAATCTAGCAATTCAAGCTTAGGAATCCTGATAAGAGAAGTGTCTTTAATCGCTTCTGCATTTTCTATATAAGGTTTGTTCTCTAACAAAGAGGTGAAGCCAAAAAAACTTTTATCTGAGAAAATCTCAGTAATCAATTCTTTCCCTTCCTGATTAATTTTAAAAGTTTTTACTTCTCCCTTCAGAATGTAAAAAATATGGTTACTGATGTTTCCTTCGCAATAAATTGTAGTTCCAAGCTTGTATTCCATGATTCCCTTGTGAAGAAATGCTTTCTCAATCTCATCGATACGCCACTTTTTTATCACCTCTGATTCCTTAGTTTGTTCAGTGGTCATTAAATCACGCCTCTTCAGCCTGGATGCGACAGCACTGAGTAATTCGGATTCCTCAAATGGCTTGGTAATATAGTCGCTAGCTCCGAGGTCCATACCTCTTCTTATATCAGCATGTTTGGTTTTTGCAGACATAAAAATCACGGGAATTTTCTGCAATGAATTATTTCTCATGATGATCTGTAATACGCCATAACCATCAAGTTCTGGCATCAAGATGTCACAAATAATGAGATCTGGTTTAAAGAAATTCGCTTTTTCAATTCCGATTCTACCATTCTCAGATGTAATTACTTCATAATTAGCTAATTGCAATATTTCAGCCGTATTTTCCCTAACAATCTTATCATCTTCAATTATTAAAATCTTTTTTTTCATAATAACTGCTCATAAACCAAACATTAAAAATACCACCCCTTTGTAACTATTCATTTTTATGGACCAAAGGAAGTTTGATTGTTACCGTTGTCCCTTTAAATTCTTCACTTTTCAATTCAATTGATCCATTTAGTTTTTCCATATGCTTTTTTACAATATTCAGACCAATTCCTGTTCCCTTGATGTGAAGTGCATTTTTAGCTCTGAAAAACCTATCGAAAATATGTTTCTGTGCCTCTTTTGGAATTCCAATTCCCTGATCCTGAATAGATATTTTCAAATAACCATTCTTTTGAACATTCATCTTAATAATTGAATCCTTTTCAGAATATTTAATTGCGTTGTAAAGAACATTGCGAATAATAATATCTATTACTTTTCTATCCTGCCATACTTCAATAGCTTCAAGACATGGTTCAAAATCGATTCTTTGCCCTTCTTTCAGAATTCCACTTGCATCTGCAATAAGTCTATTGACCAGTTCACATATTTTAACCTTCGACAATTGAAAAGAATAATTGTCACTTTCAGTCTTTTCAAGAAATAGAAAATCATCTAGTATACTATTCAATTGATTCACCAGAGTCTTTATTGTTAAGACATGTGAGTGAATTTTTTCTTTCGAGTTGATCTCATTATACTTTTCGATGAGACTTGCAGATGTCAAGATCCCACTTAATGGAGTTTTAAACTCATGAGAGGCCAATGACATGAATTTTGTTTGCATGGCATTGAGCTCCTTTTCCTTTTCAAAAGCTCTTTTGGCATTGTTTTCGGCAAAAATTCTTTCTTGAATTTCCTCTTTTAATTTCAAATTTGAACTTTCAAGATCATTGACTGCTTGAAGTAATTGATCTGTTTGTTTCTGAACTTCCCTTTCCAGAACCCTATTCTTTTCTTTAATGATCAATTCTTTCCGCTTCCTAGTACTAATTTCAGAAATAAGGGCCTTTACATAAAAACTACCCTCATGAATAAAATGATTTAGGCCAATCTCTAAGTCGAGAATTGTACCATTCTTGTGTAAACCAAAAAACTCCCGTCCTTTGCCTTTCTTATATTTTTTAGGAAACTTAAGATAAGTATTAAAATGTCCGAGATGAGTCTCTCGCTGGGGTTTAGGGATAAGAATGTGAATATTTTGTTCGAGTAATTCTCGTTTTTTATACCCAAAAATCTCTTCTATGGCGGAGTTGATCATTACAATTCTACCTTCGTGATTTGCTATACAAATCCCTTCTACAAGAGAGTCAAAACAAATTTTATAAAAAACCTCATCACTTTTTACCATGAGACCCGTTTTTCAGAAAATTAATATATCAAGTTACGAATAAATCGAATGATTTTCGAGAAAAACCAGGGTTAAATGACTATAACAGATTGATTCTAAATAATTGATTGGGCTTATAATGAACTGACTTCCTGACCGTTTTTATAGGTGGCTTTATTCACCAATCGTCCCTGCTCATCATAACTTTCAAATTCACCACTTAAACGGCCCTCTTTAAAATAACCTTTTCTTTTCAATTTTCCATTTTCGTGGAAAATTTGAAAAGGTCCATTCTCCTTACCTTGAGCATAAAGTCCTTTTCTTTTTAATTGACCATTTTCATGATACATGTAGAATTCCCCTTCTTTTTCACCGTTTTCGTACTCCGTTTTCACATAAAGCAGCATATCTTCATAGTAATTCTCATAAGCACCAGTGAGCAAGTCATTTAAATATGTAGCACTTTCTTTTAAATCCCCATTTTCATAGTACTTAACCGAAGATCCTTCTTTTAATCCATTTCGATAGTTGATAATCGATTTAGATTTTCCATTTTCATAGTACTTCTTTTGTATGCCGTCAAAACTCCCTTCAATATGGCTTCCTTCAGCTTCTTTCTGTCCATTTTTATAATACATCACCAATGGGCCGTGGTACTTACCTTCCTTAAAACTTGTTTTAATAGCCATTTGTCCATCTTCATAATACTCTTCATATAAGCCATTATACTTATCGTCCTTGAAAGTGGTCTTCCTCCTTAATTGGCCGTTTTCATAATAAAGTTCATATGGACCTTCTTTGATACCAGCCTTAACCGTGTATTTGAGCTTAGGAAGCTCATAGTTTTCATAAACAACCCCTTCGTACCTCGTATCATTTGAATAAAGAACTGTTTTGCCATTAACATTCCTTTCTTCTATATCCGAAACATGTACTTTTTCCTGAGCTTCTAACATCGTAATCCACAAGAACATTAGAAAAACTACGCTAATTTTTTCTTTCATTGCATCAAGATTAATTTCACCAAACCGCTCAAAAGTAAAAATTTATCCTGAATAATAAAATTGTTCCTTTAGGTTACTTGTTAAATGTTTTAAACAAAAATGACTGAAAATGAGCTAATTGACACTAATTTGAAGCAATAAAAAAATTGTTTTTTATTTTTTAAAACTAGAAGTTCGAAGTAAATCGATACTCGACTTCGAAATAATTACGATACCCATTAAGAATATAATATAAACAAAACCCCTTGCCGTAGAAGCAATTAAGTCCAATTCTGGTGCGTGAAACTGAATTAATGTCTCAAGTATTAAAAATAAACCAATCATAAAGGTCATGCCTATCAAACTTTTGAAAATCTCTGTCATCATTCCTAGTATTAAATTATAATAATAGCTCAAATCTATACCTAAAACGATGACATTTGTGCGACATCTCATGTCTTCTCTACTCCTTCCAGTATCTTTTCAAAGCAAATACTGTTTTCAACTCCTTTGTATTGACCGTAATTAGAAATTTTCAAATACCCGTTTTTTGCATACAAGGCAATGGCCTCTGGCTGTCTTTTCCCAGTTTCTAATCTACACCTTTCATAACCCAATTCATAGGCCCATTTTTCTAATTCAGTTAATATAACCCCTGCAATTCCCGTCCCTCTAACATTAGGTAAGACATACATTCTTTTCACTTCAGTAGCTTCGTCGGTCAATTTCTTAATTGCACCACACCCAACCGGAATATTATTCTTTACCGCAATTACAGCTTGCCTTAAATTTCTTATTGCATTGAATTGATGATAAAATGAATGATCCTCCCCATCTCTTTCAGCAAGCTCCAAATCAAGTAAACTCACTAACCTTATAAAATCTTTATTTTCGGAATCCGTTCTTAATAGTTTAATCATTGATTTCAGGAATCTTTTGTGAAAATTTTTCAACCAAGCCCAGACTTATATACTTTCAAAGCTCTTTCTCTTGCAAATTTGTGATCTACCATGGGTTCTGCATATTCAGAAGTGTCATATTCTGGTATCCATTTTCTTATATAAAATTGTTCTTTATCAAATTTTTTTAACTGCTCACTTGGATTAAATATTCGAAAATAAGGTGCCGCGTCGCATCCCGTTCCTGCAGCCCACTGCCAGTTGCCATTATTCGATGACAATTCATAATCCAGTAACTTAGTGGCAAAATAAGCCTCTCCCCAGCGCCAGTCAATAAGTAAATGTTTACATAAAAAACCCGCAGTTATCATACGCACTCTATTATGCATATGTCCCGTGCTGTTTAATTCTCGCATGCCTGCATCCACCATTGGGAATCCTGTTTTACCAGATTTCCATTTTTCGAAATCTGCCTTATCGTTTCTCCAGACAATGCTATCATACTTCGATTTGAAATTCTCGTAGACTACTTTTGGATAATGAAAAAGAATCTGCATGAAAAACTCTCTCCAGATCAATTCACTCAAAAATACCGGGCTTACAGAAATCATTTCTGAAGTAAGTTCTCGAATACTTACAGTTCCAAATCTTAGATGAGGACCAAGATTTGTGCTTCCGTTTTTACTGGGGTAATCTCGCAAGGTCTGATATGATGGAACAACTGATAAATCATAGGCCTTGACTTGAATATCGCTTGAAACAAACCCAAGAGATTCTAGTGAAGGGAAAACGGGTTTATAAGTATAAAATTTATCGAAATCAATCTTTTCGACTACATCGTTTGACCTGTATTTCTTTAACCACTTATTTTTATAAGGAGTAAACATATGATAAGGCATCCCATTATCCTTAAGAATTTCACCTCCTTCAAAGATTACCTGATCCTTAAAATTATAAAACCCGACTGACTGCTGTTTCAATAATTCCTCAATCGCTGTATCTCTTTCATTCGCGTATGGCTCATAATCTCTATTCGAATAAACTCCGGTTATTGATTCTTTTTTCAATAATTCATTCCAAACTTTTAAGGGATCTCCCTTTAGAATCGAAAGGCCACTGCCATAAGTTCTGAGCTCCTCATCTATTTTTCGCAACCTTTCATAAATGAAGCAAATCCTGGGGTCATTCTGTGGTAATTCATTAAGAATCAATTCGTCAAATATAAAAATTGGCATGACCTGATCATTTTCAGAAATTGCTTTTAGTAATCCCGTATTATCATTTAATCTTAGGTCACGACGGAACCAAAAAATCGCTTTATTCATAGTCAAACTTTGTTATTTTTAATTAGAAGAAGTGATCCGTTTTAACATACCGTTAAATATAAATCCATGGAAAGGATAAACAGCATACCAGTACAGGCGACCAGGAAGCCCTACGGGCCTGAAAGTAGCCGTTTGAACCACTGATTTATTTGTTACTTTAAATTCCAACCATGCTTCTCCTGGTAATTTCATTTCAGCAAACAAGAGCAATCTTCCTTCCTTTTTATTAGCATATAAAACCCTCCAAAAGTCAACTGCATCACCTGAGCCTAATTCTATTTCACTTGTTCTTCCCCTTCTCAGCCCAACTCCTCCTACAAGCTTATCCAGAAAGCCCCGAAGTTTCCATAACCAATTGCCATAGTACCAACCATTTTCCCCTCCAATTCTCCAGATTCTGTTTACCGTAGCCTCAAAATCATCATATGACATTTCTCTTTGATCTTTAAAACATCCAAATGTTGGAACATTTATAAAATCTGAAATATCCATTTCCAGCGTACCACTACTCATGGCATCCTTCCAACTCGATACTATCTCATTGCTCTCTATTTTATTAAAAGCCTTTTGTAATGATTCCCTATAACTTATCGGCTTAATACCTAGAGTTTTTGCCCATTCATTATTCCTGCATATCACTTCTATTTTCATGCTGTTAACCAGAGCGATTGCTAAATTATATGAAGTCGATGTAACAAAATATAACCAATAAGAAGAAAGTCTAGGTGTCATTACCGGCACTATATAAATATGTCTTTTCAAATTTCTAACACTGGCAAATTCAAGCAACATCTCCTTATAACTTAATATGTCAGGGCCTCCAATATCAAAATCTTTATCATATCCATTTTCATTAAACAAAGTCTTTACAAGAAATTTTATCACATCCGTTACGCCAATGGGTTGGCATTTAGTTTCAAGCCATTTTGGAGTTACCATGACCGGTAATTTTTCAACCAGATCTCTAATGATTTCGAAAGAAGCACTCCCTGAACCGATTATAATTCCAGCCCTTAATGTGGTTAATTTATAATTCCCCTTTGACAATTCTTCTTCAACATTTTTTCTTGATATTAGGTGTTTTGACAAGCCTTCTGCATTCACAATACCACTCAAATAAACCACATGTTTTACTTTAGTGGTATTCATAGCTTCCTTAAAGTTGAGGGCCGACTCATGCTCCAACTTTTCATAGTCTTTTGACGAAGACATAGAATGAACAAGGTAATAAGCACCATCTATGTTATCCGGAATATTTGCCATGGTCGATTTGTCTAATAGATCTAATTCAATGATTCTGATCTTAGATTTTAGTGACTCCGGTGGGTTAAAACGATTTAGATCTCGAACACAACAAATCACTTCATGTCCTTTTTCCACTAAAACTGGCAGTAATCTCTTTCCTATATAACCAGTTGCTCCTGTAAGAAGTATCCTCATGTATATTTTTTTTTAATTTAAAGCCTTAATATCTTTCAGTAATTCACAAATTTCACGAAGAACCTCTAAATATTCATTTTTATCATCTGCTATGCCTTTTTTATTGGGTTTCCTTACCAGCAACTCTCTCTGATCCAAAACCATTTGCTTAAATTCTTCTGCGTGATTAAGTCCTATAAAAATACTGAATTAATCCCAACGACTCTCTCATATGATATGCTATTCGCAGACTAAATTTAACTAAAGCATCTACTGAGCAATGGAAGATTAAAAAAATTATCTTTGTTGTTATACAACAAACCCAAACCTCTTCTACTATATGAAAAAATTATTTATTCTATTATTCTTAGGCATATGGAGTTGTGCTCACAGTCAAGTGGACAGTTCTGAAAATAAAGATCTGGCCCGTTGGAAGCAACAGGCTAAAAATGTACAAATCATTAGAGATGATTTTGGGGTTCCTCATATTTATGGAAAATCCGATGCGGATGCCGTTTTTGGTTTGCTATATGCACAATGTGAAGATGATTTTAATCGGGTAGAGCAAAATTATATATGGGCCATTGGACGTTTGGCTGAAGTTCAAGGTGAGAAGGCCATTTATAGTGATCTTCGTGCTCGGCTATATATGACCCAAGAGGAGGCTATTCGTAATTTTGAAACCAGTCCTGAATGGTTACAAAAACTTTGTATCGCCTTTGCGGATGGTATAAACTATTATTTGGAGACTCATACTGAAGTTCAACCTAAACTATTGGATCGTTTTGAGCCTTGGATGCCCTACTATTTTAGTGAAGGATCAATTGGAGGTGATATTGAAAGTGTCTCTACCAAAAAGATCAAAAAATTCTATGAAAATGAGAAGGAGCTTGCCACAGTATATGACGGAATGTTGCGTTTGAATTATGGAGACCTTCAAGGATCAAATGGTTTGGCAATTTCAGGGAAATTAACCAAATCTAAAAACGCAATGTTGCTGATCAATCCGCATACATCATTCTTTTTCCGAGGTGAGGTACACGTGGTGAGTGAGGAAGGACTTAATGCCTATGGTGCCGTTACTTGGGGTCAATTTTTCGTATACCAAG
>CAYMKR010000059.1:0-10287 GCA_964390865.1 uncultured Flavobacteriaceae bacterium
TAAAAAGATAAAATTCACAGCCTATTAAAAAATTCAAAAATGACAATAATCAGTTTGAATCATAAAATATTTAATTACATTTGCTCTTTATTTAGAATTAGTTTAAATAAGAATACGCTTTTAGCAATGACAACAATTCTGCCCTACACCGTTTTTGATTATAGCTGTATCGATATGGATACTGCTAATAAAAAAACAAAATGTTGTAAAAAATATAAAAAGAAGGGCAAGTTTAATTGTGAAAACTGTCCCAAACTCTAAATTGAATTTTTATATCTAAAGTTCAACATTTTCAATCTTCCTTTAATTCAAATATTCGCTCGGTAAATAAAAACACCTCTGTGGACCATATTTTGGTCGTTTCGTCCAAAATCGTTTTCTACATTCTAAGATCTTCATTTACTTAGATGATATATTATTGGAATTAATCGGTATCAACTAACCAAACCTATTATCCATTAAATTATTTATTACTAACAATTTAACTAAACTAATTACCATGAGCAAAAAAGTACTATCTATTTTAATTATTACCCTGTTTTTATTCGGCCCAGTTTCAATACTTACGGCTCAAGAAGAATCATCCTACGCGATGTGGGAGTCTTTTTATATTACCCCAGATAATACAAAACTTAAGGCGCTTGGAGAGGCCATGTCTAAACACAATAAGAAGTATCATAAAGAAGGTCCTTACAGCGCCACTGTATACAATGTTATGACCGGACCTAATACGGGGAAAATGGTTTGGCAAATGGGGCCCTTAAACTATTCTCATTTAGATGACAGACCTTCTAAAGATGGACATGATGAAGACTGGCGTGATAATGTTATGACAAATGTCAAAAAAATATCCACGGGAGAATTTTGGAAACAAAACGACAAGGTATCTAACGTAGAAATAATCGCTGAATCAGAAAATCCATTTCCTATTTTACACATCAGATTTCATGAAGTGGCAAAAGGTGAAGGTCATCAAGTTAAACATTTGATGTCTCAGATTGGAGAGACTGTTAAAGCAATGGAAGGGGTTAATCCTTGGGGCTTGTATGTTAATGAGTTCAGACAAGGGTATAAAATTGGCAGACACTTAGCTTCTGTTGGATTTTATAAAAATTGGGCTCAATACGATGAAGAAGATACATTTAAAGAAACATTTTTAAAAGTACATGGCGAGGATTCATGGGATGCATTCGTAGACGGCATGGATGATTCTTTTTCTGATAGTTGGGACGAAGTATGGCAAGTCAATTCAGAATTAAGCGGTAGTTAAGAAATCAATTGAAATAGCTTTATAAAGCCCACAAAATGTAAATCATTCTGTGGGCTTTTATACTTTAAAGGTCTTTGATCTTATTCCAAACTTTAATCTCATCTTCTTCCGAAAGACCTTCTTTAATTTCCACATTAAGGCCGTCACTTATACCCAAAGTAATATCTCTTCTTTCAAAATCTTTTTCACCTGTTTTAACTTCAACAAAAGGTTTCTTTGACTCTTCATCAAATTGAACAAGTGCTTCTTTAATTGATAAAACACTATCTGCTCTTGCCAATATAATGGATGCATTAGCACTTAATCCTGCTCTTATAAATGTAGTATCCGCTTTATGCAGCGTTCCTTTTATTTCAAACTGAATCGCTCCATTTTCAAGTTTTCCCTTAGGAGCTATATAATCCAAAACAGCATCAAAAGTAGCCCCTTCAATTGCTCCTACAGTAATTTCTAATGGAAATCCTTCCTTTATTTTACCTACTTCAGATTCATCAACCTTACCTTCAAATATCATCCGATTTACATCAGCTAGCGCTGCTATCGTAGTTCCTTCGTTAAAATTATTGCTCAATATTACCTGATTTCCAACCTCAACAGGCATTTCCAAAACCATTCCGGAAACAGTCGATCTGATCAGTGTATTGGCAGAATTCCCTAAGCCCTTAGTAGATCCTGTTTTTACAATATCATAGTTCTGTAAGGCAGCTGTATAGGTTTGCTGAGATTGTTTATAACTTACCTCTGCACGCTCTATTTCTTCCTTAGAAATCACACCTTTTTCAAACAAACTCTTTTGTCTCTCAAACCTTCGCTTCTCATCGTTAAGACCTATTTGTGCAGACTCTATCGCATTACGAGCTTGATTAACCGCAGCTAAATTTGGTACAACTTTAATTTTGGCAATTAGATCATTTGCTTCAACAAGATCACCACCTTCCACGTATATTTCTTCAATAATTCCTGAAATATTAGGCTTGATGATAACTTCTTCTAAAGGCAAAATACTTCCTGTTGCAACCGTTTTCCTAATTATAGTTCTGTTTTCTGGTTTTTCAGTGTTGTAAACCACAGGATCCTCTTGATTCTTGGAGTACAAATAATACATAGCACCTCCAAATGTGATAAGGATAAATACTAATATAAAAATGGTTACTGACTTCTTCATGTTTCTATTTTTTCAATGTTTATTTATTCAGTTCTTAATGCGTCTATTGGCCTTAATTTAATGGCTGTTTGAGCAGGAATTAAACCGGCTAACAATCCTGAAATGATCAGAATAGCCAAAGCCACACTTATTACTCCCAAATTGACACTTGGGTTTGCAAACATATCAATTGGATCGATCATATCAAGGGCATAATTCAATACATATATTAATGCCGCTCCAAAAACTATTCCAGCCATACCTGAAATTATGGTTAGAAATACCGATTCAAATAATATTTGACTTCTGATCTTATTGGGACTGGCTCCAAGAGCTCTTCTTATTCCAATCTCTCGTGTTCGCTCTTTAACAACGATAAGCATGATATTGCTCACTCCTATTACTCCAGATAGCAATACCAGAATACCTACAAAATAAGCTATTACTTTCAAGGCCATAAATAAAGTTAAAACCCTTCTAAATTGCTGATAAAGATCAAAATGCCCAACGGCCCGGTCATCTTCAGGGTGAATTTTATGATTACTTTTTACCAAACTAAAGATCTCCTCCTTTATATCAGTAATCGGAACTCCATCTTCTGCCGTGATAGCCATCCAGCCCACCTTGTCTCCTCGATTAAACGCCAGAGAAAAAGCTGTAAAAGGTACAAAAATTTGTTTTTGCTCTTCCTCTCCATCTCCACCTGATGTCTTTTTTTCATAGCTTCCAACCACCATAAAATTAACACCATTAATCTTTATATAAGTACCTAGAATTTCCTCTCCAACTTCATAAAGACTTTTCTTAACGGCTGGACCTATGACAGCGATTTTTCTCTTGCTCTCGATATCGTTATAATTTATAAATCGGCCTTCGACAATATCCATTGGCTCTTGCTTGATTATCTCTGGATAATCTCCATAAACGTCAAAGCCACCAGTTTTGAGGCCTCTTACTACATTTGAACCTCCTCTATATCCACCTAATCGATTTCTTGGCGAAATAAATCTAAGATTGTCAATATTATTTCGAATTTCTCTAACGTCTTTCAGGTCATAACTAAAATTTCTTCCTTTCGACATTCCCTGATAAGACTTGGTAACAGTCTGGGTCCACATAAACATCGTATTGGTAGCAGTATCCCCGAAATCCATTCTAATTCCATTTTCAAGCCCCTTTCCTGCGGCCAATAACAGAATTAAAATAAATATCCCCCAAAACACACCAAATGCCGTGAGCAATGTTCTTACCCAATTAGCAGTAAGAACTTCTAAAATCTCATCCCATTTATCTCTGTTGAACATAGTTAATTATTATTCGTCTTTTAAAGCTTCTATTGGCTGAATACTTGCTGCTCTCCATGCCGGAAAAAAACCTGCTATTGCCCCTGCCACGATCAATACTATAACCATCGTCAAGGCTATTGTAAAATCAACTGAAGGATTTAAAATATAATCTACCTCTACATTGGGTCCAACGATTTCAAGAAGCCCCATACTTAATATAAGTCCTGCAAACCCTGACACAGCGGTTACAAAAATAGATTCTTGCAAAATCATTCCCACAATAGACCAAGGTTTAGCACCTAGGGCTTTTCTTATGCCAATTTCTCTTGTTCTGTCTTTAACAATGATGAGCATAATATTGCTAACTCCTACTACACCTGCAATAATGGTGCAAATTCCAACAAACCAGAAAAAGAAGGCAATGTTATCTGTTAGCGTGTAGTATCTCTGGACCTCATCTAACATATTATGTACATTAATCGCACTATTATCATCTGGTGCCACCTGATGCACTTCCTGCAAGTACTGTTTAATTTCGGCTGTGAAAACATTAGAAGCCTTGACTGCCTCACCAAAGCTTTTTTCAGGCTTCAATGTATAGGTCAAATTACTCAATTTATCTGAGCCGTTAAAAACACTCTGAGCCGTAGTAAAAGGAACAAATAAATTGTTTTCTTCACGATCGCCGCCTAAATCACTGTATACGCCAATAATTCGAAAGTTGATTCCTGATATTTGAAGGTACTCTTGAAGAGGGTCTTCAACATCCTTAAGAAGCTCGTTCTTAATTTTATTACTAATCACTACTACCTTATTTCTTGAATTAAGGTCCATATGATCAATGTATCTGCCACTGACCATCTGTTGATTCTCTATATGTTGATAAGTAGGATGAATTCCTCTAATAGCATAAGATACAGATTCATTCTTATAATTCGCAGTGGTCCCCCAAGGAACTCTAAATATAGCAGATCTATTCTCCAATTCATTTGAATAAGCCCTTTCTATATAATCGAAATTCTCATTCTTCATCTGAATTCTTCTGCCCGGATTCAGACCTTTATACTCTTTTGTTGTTGTTTGGGTCCAAACCATGATTCGGTTTGAAGCATCTCTTTCAAACTCCTTTTTGATCCCATTTTCCATTCCTCTTCCAAAACCAAGCAGGACTACAAGTATAAAAATACCTGAAGCCACAGACAATCCCGTAAGAAAAGTACGTAACTTATTCTTTGCAATTGTCTCAAATATTTCCTGCCAGCGATCTATATCAAACATGGGTTAATTTAATCTTTAGGGAATTCCGCAATACTCTTTGTTTTATAGACGCAAAAACCTATCCTTTTGTTACAGTTTATTTTCATTAATTATTAAAGTAGTATGAATATAAATTTCTGCTGGCTAATGATCATTTATCAATTAAAATTGTTTTTCAAACCATGCATTAGACCGCGTAATTCATTTAACAAAACCAATCTTTTCTTACGCCATAAAACGACTTTATTGATAAATACAGGATTTACATGAATCCTTTCATTTTTAAGATTTAAATGAATCCTTTATTACGAAAACGATATTGAATATTGATTTTACAATAATTTTATAGAAAAATTATTAAACTGACAATTATCATGATTTGACGGTGCATTTGATCTTAATTTTGTCCTAACATTAAATTTAACCGTCATGTTAGCTAAAAAATCACAAAAAGCCGAAATTGCAGCCTACAGTAAAATATTTTTTCAGCTAGGCTTATTATTATCATTAGTACTCATTTACATTGCCATAGAATGGAAATCTTTTGATCGATCAGTTAGCGAATTAACTGCTATGAATATTCAGGAAGAGGAAATTATGGATATCCCAATCACTGAAAGAATCCTCGAAGTAAAACCTCCACCTCCACCTCCACCTGCTCCTGAGGTAATTGAAATAGTTGCAGATGAGCAGGAAATTGAGGAAACAATCTTAGAATCTACTGAGACAGATGAATCCGAATACGTTTCAGTAATCGAAATGGATGATATAGATGAAGTTGTTGAGGACGAACAAGTTGAACAAGATATTCCATTTTCTATTATTGAAGACCCACCAGTTTATCCAGGTTGTAAAGGTACTAAAGAACAGAAAAAAAAGTGTTTACAGGAAAAAATAGCACAGCATATTAGTAAAAATTTTGATACAAATTTATCGCAAGATTTGGGACTGAGTCCTGGAAAGAAGAAAGTCTACGTAATTTTTAAGATTGATAAAACTGGAAAAATTTCTAATGCCAGAGCAAGAGGCCCTCACAAGAGATTAGAAAGCGAAGCTCTCCGTGTTGTCAATATGCTCCCTAGACTTACCCCAGGGAAACAAAGAGGAATGCCAGTTGGAGTATCTTATACATTGCCTATTACTTTGAATGTACAGATCTAATTCCATTTTATTTTGATAGCGCCAAATTTCATGCTATATAATTAAAGAGGTCACCAATGGTGGCCTCTTTTTTTGGCTATGCTCTTATACAAATAAACAAGTCAGTTTCTTGACATCCTGTGTCGTAGTCATTTGAAATAAATGCATTAAATTTGTACTTTATTTGAAAGCCAATGAAAAACTTATTTATTTTAATCATAATCAGTCTAGGAGTTACCTCGTCACTATATGGCCAGGAAATTATTCCATTCCCGGACCTTAGTGAAAGTCATATGGCAGTTTACAATCAAGCTGAGGTTTTTGATGATCATAACTACTCTTTGTATACTGAAGACTACCAGGAAGCCTTAAGAAAAGTGGATAATGATATTTTGTTATTAAATTCAAAGATTCAGACAGAATCTGATGAGGCTATGAAAGCATCCTTAGAAACAGGCAAAATTGAACTGAACAAAAAAAGAACTAAACTTCTTGAAGAAGCAGAATTAGTTGATGACCTCAATAAGTTTTATTGATTTAGCACCTATTTCAAACTATTTAATACTCTTAACAATTGTTTAACGCTTTACGACATATTCTGTCGTAATTGACTATGTAATTCGTTATTACCTTTACCTGGTAAAATAAAACGAAGAGTGATGCAAAAAACAATAGAACTTATAGAACAGGTACGATTTGCTGAATTAAAAAAGATAGACAAATTAAGCAGCACCCAAAAGGAATATCCAATTCAACGTGCTGATTGTAATGAAGCATCGGTTTAAGGAGGTTTTTTATCTGTCACTGATCTCCACGGCCACATCATTACTTTTTAGCACCTCGATTACCTTATCCATGCGTTGTTCTGTCCAAAGTTCATCATAACGGTCTTGAATAGCTTCTGGCAAAAAGGTGGCATTAACATAAATATCAATAACATTTGTCATGTTTTAAATATAAATTGAGAATAAAGACCCAACCTATAGAGAGCTATTGATCATAATCAACCTATCTAATTTTGAGGGCCGTCACAATTGGTCAAACCCATGGCCTCAAGCCCGGCTTTCCGGATAGGTTCTACGGCATCATTTAAGGCTTGCATTCCAAAATCAAGCCCTCCAATGGTGCGCAATGGACGACTGCCATTTGGTGTATTAATGAGTTTGTCAAAAATTCGCACAATGATCATAGGGTCTGTTGGTGCATTATCATCTTTAAACATAGTCTCGACATTATTTGCAAAACCTTCACTAAACTCTCCTACATGCTTATATGCGGTTGCAACATCTCCTTCTTCAGCAATTTCAATCCCTCCGAAAAAATTTGTTGCGAAAGGACCTGGTTCAACCAGAACCACATCTATTCCTAAAGGGGCCAATTCATATCTTAAAGATTCACTTAATCCTTCAAGCCCCCATTTACTGGCATGATAAACTCCAAAACCTGGGAAAGCACAACGTCCAGCAATAGAACTCACTTGAATGATTAATCCAGAGCCCTTGGTTCTCATTCCTGGTAAGACGGCTTTGGCCAATCTAAATGGTCCTACTATATTTAAATCCATTTGAGCAAGGCATTGTTCTCCTGTAAAAGCTTCAATTGGACCGCCAAAACCACGTCCTGCATTATTGATTAAAACATCCATCGGGGGAAGTTTAGAAATTGCTGAACTAACACTTTCATCCGATGTGACATCAATATCCACTATATCAAGTTTATAATGATTCTCGTTTGCATATTGCTTTAAATCAGCGGCAGCTTCTGAGTTCTTACTCTTTACATTTCGCATACTAGCGTACACGTGATGGCCCTTTTTTGATAGGAATTTTGCTGCATTGAAACCAAATCCGGAACTGCATCCGGTGATCAGAATTTTTTTCATAAATAATAAATTTAAGGCGAGACTATAAAAGTTTTAAGTAAATTCTTGCTTATTGCATTAGGAACTTCAGAGATAAGGACATAATTTCCGGGTAAAAGATTGACTTCAAAATATCCTTTTGATCCCTCCGGCATATCATTAACTCCTCCCAAAAAAGTAAACCCCTCGGGAGCAGGTGTAATCAATCCTTTAGGATCTGCCCAGTTCATCCATGCTTCTAGACTTGAAATATCTGCATTATCATCAAGTTTTACCAGATTTACATCGTGTCCAACAAAGTTTTCATGAGTTATTTGATCAATAAATTGTACAGAAAAAACCTGCCTTCCGCTTGAAATGGTATCCTTAAAAAGAATACCTGCTTTACTCGATATCGAAACTTCTAAAGATGCCTTAGGAGGCTCCATATTACTCAGCTCGTCGGTCACAATCAAAGATTTGGTCATTCCCATGGTCGAATGAAATTTTCCATTAGGCATTTTAACATAACATTCAATAATATAATAACCAGGTTCCAGTTTTAGGGTGGTCATACTGCTACTTTTAGGTGATACTAAACCAGAACCTCCTACAAAAACTATTTTGAAGAACCATTCAGGTAATTTATTAAAAGCTTCAAGACCTTCGTCTACCTTAGCTTGATTGATCAGGTCCATACCCTCTTGAAAAACGGGGCCTATTTCCTTTTCGGTATCTTTTATGGTTCGCCCTTCAGGATATTTGTCTAGCAGGAAGAAATGTGTTTCTAAAGATCTATTATCATATTTAAAAGTATGCCATCCGGAACTAATAGTATCCGGCATTTGAAAATCCATGTCATTTGTCACAATTTCAACAAGCTGACTTACTGGCTTTATTGCTACATTTTTTTCAACTTCTTTCTTTTCGGAATTACATCCAAAAAAAGCATAAATTAAGGCTATTAGAATAGCTCCGATAATCATATGCCTCAGTTCGTTCAGGCTTTTATCAATAAGCATCATATAAAATTTTAGTTACAATAACTCAATAGATAAAAAATTCTAGTCTTTTACAAGCCAATTTGGACCAATGCTATAATTCTCTTTCCGAAGGGTAGGTTTTATTTATCAAACTTTTGTTTAACTTATTTTTTTATTAGTTAAACAAAGTGTATCTTTACAAAGAATTTAAAGACTAATGGTGCTAAACACTACATATAATAATAAAGATCATGATGCCCTAATAGTAGGTCTTGTGGGTCAGCCTTATAGTTTTTTGAAACAACTCAAATTAAGAGGAATTGGTTCACAACGAATGATTATAGATAATGTTAGTCCTAAACTGGAAAGAGCTTTACTAAACGGTCCTGACATCAATTACGCAAATATTGAGTTGAGACCTAAAGGAATTCTTGTAAGGATCACACGAAGACTTGACAACTTTACTTGGATCATTCCTTATTATCAATTATACACTTATATGACTAACGGCCTTAGCATACATGGTCAGGGTGAGTTTTTACATTTTAGAAACGATAGATTTCTAAAAGGCAACAAAGAGTTTATCAAAAAAATGTTGAATCTAAAAGTCATTTTCACAAAAGACTATTACCTATAAAACCGAAAAAATTATGAAAACCTACACTATTATTATCGTCTGTCTTACACTCGGTCTTTTTTATGGTCTTGCCGTAAAAATGGAGCATAAAAACAACTTAGACAAAAATTCTAAAAAGAATCAATCTTCGGCCCTTTTGAACAGTATCGATTCTAAAAATCTTCTTAGTCGTAGCTGCAGTAATAATGTTGTGACTTTTACGACTGATAAACTGCAAAGTGTACATTTTGATAACAATGATGAATTCTCAATGCAAGTTACAGGTAAAGAACGCGAATATCTGAACACCGGTGTAACATTCATTGAAAACAATGAATCAGATTTTGAGTCTGATCATTCAGATTTCCATGGTTCTGGCTCTTAAAATTTGATTCTACCGAGATTCTGCTATTGAAAGTACAATTATACTTAAGAAATAAGGTCTTATAGGTTTTGCAAATGTTGAGGGGCATTAGACTGATGTAATAGAGTTGACGCAAACCTATAAGACCTTTCTAATTTATTATTGAATAAAAAAAAGACCTGTCAATGTAATATTTGACAGGTCTTTTTATAATTATTAAGATGCCTTAATCACTTTTTTAACCTTGGATTCCGAAGGATCCCTATATGGATATACATGTGTATAATGAGGAATCCAAAACAACTATTAACAAAGTATTGACATCATTTTTACACCTAATCCTAAACTCTAATTAGTAATAGAACTGTCTGATGAACCTGTTTTTTT
>CAYMKR010000060.1:0-10282 GCA_964390865.1 uncultured Flavobacteriaceae bacterium
AAGATAAATTATTGCAGCCAGAAAGATCATGCAAAGACCGATGGCCCAAATCACCTGTAAATTGATGAAGCTATAGGATGGGTCAAACCACCAAAGGAAATTCATAATTACTATTTCAACAAATATCAGCCACAGTCCTCTTGTGAACAGGAACTTTGAAAGTTCTTTCTTTGTTCTATTTTGGCCGTAAAGACTGGCCGAGGTCCCTGTTAGAAAGATAAATACAGGAGCGCAAAAATGAGTCACAAAACGAGTCATAAATAAAATTGGCGTCGTTGTTTCTAAATCAGTTGGATCCGAAATCACTGCTCCTAAATGAAAATAGTCTCTGACATGATCGAGCGCCATAATAACCATAACCAATCCTCTTAAAATATCAATAGATTGTATTCGGTTTGATTTAATTGGGGATGTCATTCATTGATTTTTTTGATTATAAGTATTTTAAAGATAGGGAAACGTAAAAAAGACAAGACACGTATTGTGAAATTTTTCCCCTTTTTGATCAATTTTCAAAATACGTGCACTTGTCAGTTTTGATATTCAGTTGCTTTTCAATTGGTTTAAATAAAGGTTGAGCTTGAATCAAAAAATGCTTAGCCTATTTATTTGACAGCTATAACGGCACTGGTAGGTCCGGTTAAAGGCATTAATTTTACTGATTTAAATCCGACTTCTTTGGCCCATGATTCAATATCAGAAAAGCTATAATCAAAGCCTTCATTAGTTTCAATAAGCATATTTAAAGACATCATGAGCCCGAAAGCGTTCTTATTCCTTTCATTATCTATGACATTTTCAATAACGACTAAAGTTCCATTTTCAGGTAAAGCACGATAAGCCTTTGAAATCAGCATCTTTTTGTCATTCAATCCCCAATCATGTAAAACATTACACATGGTTATGAGTTCGGCATTTGGCATGTCATCAGAGAAAAAGTCTCCGGCTACAGCTTTAATCCGATTTTCAAGGCCCAATTGACTAAAATTATCATTAGCTATAGGAACTACTTCCGGTAGATCGAATGAAAGAGAATTCATATGCTCGTTGTTTTTGGCGATATGCACGCATAAATTTCCTCCGGCACCTCCTATGTCGCAATGCGTTTTGATTCCTGAGAAATCAAAATTTCTAGCGAAGCTATCAAAGTTTCCCGCCTGGATACCACCCATGGCGTGTAAAAATTCTCTAAGCGTATCAGGGTTCGAATAAATTGCTTCAAACATCGAAGCATCTCCTACCTTGCTTTCATTTTGCGGTTCACCTGTTTTTAGAGCATCTTCAAGGTTATTCCAAAACGGATATAACCTATTGTTTGCCATTTCAAGCATACCTCCCAGATAAGTCAATTTATTTTTGTCTAAAAACAAGTCTACATCTTCTGCATTGGAGTATGTTGCAGTTTCTTTGATTCCTTTGCGATTCAAAAATTGTAGCGAAACAAGTGTGTCTAGAAAATCATATAAGGATCTTTCATGTAAACCTAGTAATTTCTGAATCTCTTTCCCTGATTTTTCTCCCTGAGCAAGATGGGTAAAAAGATTCATATTCACTGCCGTTAAGAGTGTTTTTGAAGCCCAAAAGCCTAGGCCTATTTGCATAATTTTTGAAGGATCAATTTGGTTCATTTTCCTCTATTTTGATTGTTAATTATCACTGTATGTAGTTTGTCCTGTCATTTTCAGTTCTTCGTTAAGTGCTGCAGTATCCCAAAAACCCCATTCCTCAATTATTTTTCCATCAACAAATTGAATTGTGAGATGTACCGGAATTTCAATAACCTTGTTATTCGCTTTCAAGGTGCCTCTCCAAAGCGCCCAAGAGTTTACCCAGGTTCTGCCTTTGTCATCAATGATCCGTTCCATGGAAAGATTTTCTCTCTCGAAGCCATAGTCGGATAGTTTTGAGATTAAGGATTTGTGTTTTTCTTTTGTTATTTCAGGGCTTGACCAGATGTACCAAGTATTCTGGTATATTCTTGCTGAATCAGTATATTGCTCGGCCCATTTATCCCAGTCACCGTTTTCATAGTATTCGATTCCTTTCTTAAGTAAATCGATCTCGGCAGAATCTCTAGTATACCTTTCTTTAGAATCAGACTGACACGACAAGACAGAAAAAAGCAGCATTGCGCATAATAATATTTTTTTCATCGTTATAGTAAAAATAGGTTTGATTAGTTGATTACTTATTTAGCTGGTATGTATCCTAGATCTTCTCGCATCCAGCCTCTTTTTTCATCAGTTTTCCAGGTATGTTTACTTAACTCTTTGAGTAGAGGTTTAAAATCATCTTTCATGACATTCCAATTTTCATCCCCGGTTTTGGCACTTCCTAAATTGTTTTCTGCAGCAATCGCAATCATATAATAGGTTCCCATGACTCCAAAACCTGTTTTGTACACACGGTAATAAAGTTTAGAATTATGCTTCTCGAATGTGGATTTCATTTTTTTCAGTGTTTCAAGAAACCCTTTATTGTTTTCAGGAGTAACATAATTATAGTAAAGTGTTCTATAATTTTGCCCTTCAATAGTTTGTGTTATTTCTCCAGGCATATAAGAAAGATTTTTATTGAGATAAACAACGTAGTCGCCGTGTTCATCATAAGTAGTGTTGAATCTTTCGAAAAGTGTCTCCATATTATCTCCTCCCATTTTTTCAGAAAGAGTTGCGAAAACATTATTATCTATATCAGCAAATTTTGCCATCGGAGTTATATATAAATAAGAGTTATCATTAAGGACCATAGTGAGCCATTGGGTTTCTTGAACATTATGTTCTTTGCATGCGGCCACCAAATCTTTGGCAATTTGCTCGTATTCATCTGTCATGCCTGGTTTTACGCGATCTTCGTGTATCCAGTAAGCCTGATTATCTTTGGAATCTTGCGCAAGGGAGATTATTGGCATTAAGGTCATTGTAAAAAAAAGTAGGGAAAGTTTTAAAATTTTCATTGAGTTTTGGTTTTAATTATTGGGTTTGTGTTTATTCTATTATTGGTTTATTGAGTTCAAATCCAAGCTGTTGTAAAAGTGATAGTTCGGTATAGAAAATTGATTCGTGAATGATTTTACCCTGCTCATCAAAATCTATTCTAGTTATTCCGTTAATCTTAACTTCATTACCTGTAGCAGGGTTATCTCCATAAATTCCAGTATTTGTCCCTGTTATATTCCAATTCATATATAGCTGGTTATCAATTGGTGTAACTTGTTTAACGGTAAAATTTAGGTCTGGAAATGCGGTGAAGTAAAGATTAAATATGGCCGTGAGTTCAGCAAGATTTGTGGCGGCTTCAATGCTGTTTACATTTCTCGTAAACTTATTTGAAAAAAAGCGATCTATGTTTTTTAGATCCTTATTATTCCAAACGGCATCGATATAGGCCAGAGTCGTTTTTAAATTCTTTCTTTCTTTTTCTGCTCTGCTTTCGGTTTGATTGCAAGCAACTAAGAATAAGAATATGAATGTTATTCTAATGTATGTAGACATTAAACTATAATTTACAGGTATTGAATTGATCTTTAGACCAACTAAATTAGCTCTCTTTCATACAAAAAGACAAATCATTTAGGACAGGGGCTTGTTTTTCTTATCCCAATAGCCCTTTTTATTTATCAAGAGTATTTATATATTAATTTGTAACTTTCTAGATGTAATGAAGCATATAGTCAAATCATTTTTATAGTTTTCATTTTTTATTTGTTGATTTTAATCTAGTATATGATTATTGAATTCAAGGCTTGGCATCAATTATTGACCTCCATATGAGTAAGCAATTTTTATTGAATTTTTTATTAGTTTTCTCCTTGATATACAATATTGAAAGTATGTCAGCTCAGAAACTCATTGATAACGAAAGGCTAGTCTCGTATCACAGAGTATTTGTTGAGACTGACGATTTCGATGTGTCTTATCTGGACGAACTTGAAAAGGGGTACGCCAGTCTGAAGGTAGATACGTTAAAATATGCAGCCCTTAATGACCTGGCCTATTATACGCATACTAGAGATTTGAAAAAGTCATTGGATTTAACACGTAAAGGTCTTGAGATGGTCAGGGCAGCTCAGAATGAACTTTGGGAGGGAAGGTTTATGATAACAGAAGGCGCCATTTTATTAAGAATGGAAAAACTGGATACTGCATTTACCATTTTAAAGAATGCCGAAAGTAAAGTACACAAGGAAGATTTACCCTTACTTTTTACCCAACTAGGTTATATTTATGAACGAAAAGGAAATATTCTTAAGGCAGCTGATTTTGCCTTTGATTGTAAAAATATTGGGATAGAATTAAAAGATAAAAGAGCAATTGCACAAGCCTATAGCGATCTAAGCAATTTGTATTGGAAATTTTCGGATTTTGAAAAAGGACTTGAACTTGGATTAAAGTCATTAAGCTATTTTGAAGCGCGAAATTTGAATGATATGGAATATGATTTTGCCCTGTATATCGTCGGGAATAATTTGTTGAATCTTCAAAGATATCAGGAGGCCCTGAGATATTATAAACAGGCCATAACTATTGGTGAACAGTATGGGTTCTATAATAACTTAAGTGACATTTACATTTCATTAGTTGATCTTTATACTGAATTGAACCAGTATGAGGAGGCTGAATTATCAGCGCAAGAAGCTATTAAATATGCTAATTTAATTGAGAATGATTTTTTACTGATGCGCTCTTGGCTTGCCATGGGAAGGTTGAAATTATTTCAAGGAAAATATAATGAAGCCATTGAGTTATTAAAGCATTCTCTTGATATTGCCTCCTCTGATTTTGGAGATAAATATTTTCTAAGTCTGTTGTATCAAAGATTGGGGAAAGCCTATCAGGGGAGCCATAATTATAAAGATGCAATTGATGCTTTTGAAGTATATGATTCACTGAAGAAGGAAGTCTTTGATGTTAATTCAAAACAAAGAATGTCTTTATTGAAGTATGAGTTTGATTTGGAGGATAAAGAAAGCACCATACTTGGAATGGAGCAAAGAATAAAAAAGCAAAATTCTACCCAATCTTTGATCGTCATCATAGCAGGTCTTTTATTGATTTTATTACTCGTATTATATGTTACCTATGAGAAGAATAAAAAGAAAAATATTCTGCTTGAAAATCAAAATGAAGAAAAGGAATTTCTTTTAAAGGAAATTCACCATCGGGTTAAGAATAATTTAGGAATTGTTTCAAGCCTTTTGGATTTGCAAGCAGATAAAATAAAAGATCCTAAAATTATATCTGCCATAGAAGAAAGTAGAAATAGAGTCTATTCTATGAGTATGATACATCAGAAATTGTACCAAGGCAATAATCTTTCAACCATAGGGATGAAGGAATATTTTATTGACTTAAGCAAACATATCTTAGATTCTTATGGCTCAGAACAGACGGTGGATTACAGTTATGACTTGGAGGATATGCAACTCGATGTAGACTCAGCGATTCCATTAGGCTTGATTGTAAATGAATTATTAACGAATGCTTTTAAACACGCTTTTCCTGAAGACAATAGGGGGATTATTTGCATTACTTGTCGTCATTTGACCAAAGACAGGATCCTTCTTGAAGTTGCTGACAACGGGATAGGGCTGTTAGAATTTGACAAAGAAGATGATCAAGGAAGAGGTTTTGGAACCCAACTCATTGATTTACTCATTCAACAACTAGATGGTTCTATCATGACAATAAGTGGAGGTGAAGGAACCAAAATAAGGATGGAATTTGATATAGACTAAAAAGTTTGCAAACGATCCATTAATTCTCTTCTCAAAGTCTTACTCAAGGGAATTGCTTTTTTTCCAATGACAACGTGTGTGCCCGCTACTTCATCAACATGCGAAAGGTTTATGATGAATGATCTATGAATTCGCAAGAAATGCTCACGTGGTAATCTATCGTTGATTTCTTTTAGAGTCATCACAAGCAGACATTCTTTCTTTTTGGAATAAATCTTACAGTAATTTCTATCAGCCTCAAAATAATAAATGTCGTTAATAAGAATTTTGATCATCTTCTCATTTCTTCTGACATAAATGCTATCACTTTGAATGAAGGGGGAAATACATTTTTCTTCTTCTTCTTCCTTTTCAGAACTACTTCTATTGAGTTTATCCATAGTAAGATCTATGGCATGCTGTAAATCAAGTTTTTTAAATGGCTTGGAAATAAAAGCATAAGGATTGGTAGATTTAGCCCTTTCAAAATTCTCCTCGTCTGCATTCGCAGTTAGATAGATAATTGGAATATTAATTTCACGATGCATTTGATTCACAGTGTCTATGCCGTCAAGTTCACCTTTCAATTGGATATCCATAAGTACAATATCCGGTCGGCTATGTTTTACGTGTGAAATGGCTTCTTCGCCTCGTGAAACAAGACCTGTTACTTCATATCCTAGTTTAGAAAGTTGTAAAGAAATATTGGCACCAATAATCATTTCATCTTCTACTATCAAAATTTTTGCGGGGGACTTCATATTGATTAGTTGTGTCGAATAAATAACTTTAGGCTTTTAACTTAAAGTTTAATTAGGGTTAGTCAAGCTACTTTGTTTTTTTAGTTCTCATAATAAAATATCCAAATAGATTTGTTGCAATTGGATTCAATTTCTTTTTTAAGCAATTAGGAATGAGTCGAATATAGTAAAATTTCACGGCTTTAACAAAATTTAGTGATTGATTGTAACCATGTATTGCCCATTTTAAACTAAAAATCACAAATTAGTATCTCACATAATTTTGAACGGATAAGACTTTGAATATAATTCTCTCCTGTGATTACGCATCTAAGTTTGACTAAAAAAGAGTAATTTTGTTTAGCTAAAATATTTTTGAGTATGGAAATTGAACAGGCCAAGAAGGAATTAAAAGAGAAAGGATTTCTAGATGTAGAAACCAGGGGAGAAATAGATTATGCTGCTGAGATTCAAAGGCTCAAGAAAGAGAAAAATGCTGTTATTCTTGCTCATTACTATCAGGAACCTGCGATTCAGGATATTGCTGATTTTGTAGGGGATAGTTTGCAACTTTCGTATAAAGCGGCAGAAGTAGATGCTGATCTAATTGTTTTTGCAGGGGTTCATTTTATGGCTGAAACTGCTAAGATTCTCAATCCTAAAAAGAAAGTTTTGCTTCCTGATCTTAACGCTGGTTGTTCCTTGTCAGATGCCTGTGAGGCAAAAGATTTGCAAGCCTTTAAAGATAAACATCCCGATCATGTTGTAGTCACATATGTTAATACTTCGGCTGATGTAAAGGCGATTAGTGATATTTGCTGTACTTCCTCAAATGCAAAAAAAATAGTTGATTCAATTCCATTAGATCAGCCAATTATATTCGCTCCAGATAAGAATTTAGGAGCCTATATCAATAAGGAAACCGGTCGGGATATGTTATTATGGGAAGGTGCATGTATTGTACACGAGGCTTTTTCAATAGATAAATTATTAAATACACATCTGGCACATCCAAATGCTAAAATTATTGCTCATCCAGAATCTGAAGAGCATATATTAAAGACTGCTGCGTATATAGGATCTACTTCAGGCTTAATTAATTTTGCCAAAACTGATTCGGCTAATGAATTTATTGTTGCAACCGAGGCTGGTATACTACATGAAATGCAAAAGGAAGTGCCTGGAAAGACGCTTTATCCGGCTCCGGCTGTTGAAGACAATACTTGTGCTTGTAGTGAATGCCCATATATGAAAATGAACACCATGAAAAAACTGTATCTCTGTATGGAATATGAGTTACCGGAAGTTAACGTCCCAGAGGATGTTCAAAAAAAGGCCTTAATTCCGATTCAACGTATGTTAGACATTTCTTCAAAATAAGATGAGCGTATTTAAGTCAGATATTCTGGTATTAGGTTCAGGAGTTGCAGGGCTTTCTATTGCCATTAAATCTGCAACAGCGCTGCCTCATAAAAAAATTATTGTTGCGACGAAGGCTAATGAAAGTGAATCTAATACTAAATATGCCCAAGGTGGAATTGCTGCCGTATGGGATGAGTTAGATTCTTTTCAGAATCATATAGATGATACAATGGTTGCCGGTGATCATCTTAACAACCAAGCTATTGTAAAAATGGTTGTTGAAGAAGCTCCTGATTCTATGAAACAACTCATTGATTGGGGGATAGATTTTGATCACAATACTGAAGGAGAAATCGATCTGGGAATGGAGGGAGGTCATTCGGCAAATAGAATTCTTCATTATAAGGATATTACCGGTTTTGAAGTTGAGAAAACACTATTGGAACAGGTTGATAAATTGCCAAATATTGAACTTTTACCCTATCATTTTGCCATTGACCTTATCACAGATCATCAGGCAGTTAAAAAGAATGATTCAAGTGGGATTTCTTGTTATGGAGCTTATATTTTGAATCAGAAAACGAATAAAATTGAGACCTTCCTGGCTTCCTCAGTAGTTTTGGCAACTGGAGGCATAGGTCAAGTTTATGCAGCTACTACAAACCCAGTAATTGCTACTGGAGATGGAATAGCTATGGCTTATAGAGCAAAAGCTAAAATTGTAGACATGGAATTTGTTCAATTTCATCCAACTGCGCTTTACCAACCTGGGGTAAGCCCTTCCTTTCTGATTTCAGAAGCGGTTAGAGGATTTGGAGCCTATTTGCGGAATAAGGCGGGAATTCGATTTATGTTGGAAGTTGATGAAAGAGCAGAATTAGCTCCTAGAGATGTTGTAGCCAGAGCCATCAACAAAGAATTAATTTTTTCAGGTGATCCACATGTATATTTGGATTGTAGTCATTTAGATTCGACTGAATTCCTGAAGCATTTTCCTAATATTTATGATAAATGCAAGAGTCAGGGAATAGACCCCAAATTTCAGTGGATTCCGGTTGTTCCTGCTGCCCATTATTTGATGGGAGGCATAGAGGTTGATATGAATGGTTATAGCTCTATTGGGAATTTATTTGCCTGCGGTGAATGCTCAAGAACTGGGCTTCATGGTGCCAATAGATTAGCTTCGAATTCATTGTTAGAGGCGCTGGTATTTGGTGATAGGATCGCTGAAGAAATAATTCATAACAGGAGTGATTTGAAGTTTAATATTGAAAGCATTATCCCTGAATGGGATGAAGAAGGCACCATGGTTCCAAAAGAAAATGTTCTTATTTCTCACAATAGGAAAACCATTCAGAATATCATGAGTGATTTGGTGTCAATTGTTCGTTCAGATGAGCGTTTGGAAAAGGCATTAGATCATTTGAATTACCTGTTTCAAGATACCGAAAAGGCCTATGAAAAGTCTAAATTGTCTCCTCAAATATGTGAATTGAGAAACCTCAATGCGATTGCCTACCTCATTGTAAATCAATCGATGAAGAGAAATGAAAATAAAGGGGCATTTTACAGTTTGGATAATTTGTAATATTGTGGCTATTAATTTTTTTATTAAAGTAAATGATTGATTAATGAGTTTTAGTAGTATTTCGTCAACTTATTTGAACTAAACAAAAATACGCATCTTGAAAAAAGACAATAAGAAAAAAGCAAATATAACTGTTAAAGACATTGCAGATTCGATAGATATTTCTGCATCAACAGTGTCAAGGGCTTTAAACAATCACCCTAAAATAAGTCAGTCAACGAAAGAGAAAGTTTGGGCGGCAGCTAAGAAATTGGGCTACCAACCTAATATTCCGGCATATATGAATCCGGAAAAATCAAAAATAATTTGTTTTTTGGTTCCTGAGATTGATAATGCGTTTTATATTGACACTATTGAGAGTGTTCAAAACTTTGCCAATAGTAATAATTATAACTTATATGTCGCTTATACTAATAACTCCATCGAGCTGGAAAAATCTTTTGCCAGATCAATCATTAAGCTAAATATTGAGGGAGTTATAATCGGGCTATTTGATAAGGGTGCGGAATCAGATCATTTATCAGCACTAGTTTCGCATAATATACCAACAGTTTTTATTAATAATATAGATCAAAACCTGAAAGCCGTAAATATTTCGCCAGATATATCTCACGGCTCCTATTTGGCGGTTAATCATTTAATTTCAATGGGTTGTAAAAGTATTTCTGTTTTGATTAATGATCGTAAGAATCCTTATTATGCAGATATTATCGAAGGTTATTCCTCGGCAATTTCTGCATCTGATTTAGCTTTTAATGAAGAAATGATTTACGAAGATAATCTGGTTAAAGAAAATATATATAATTATTTAGATAAGTTATATGAAAATTCAAAATTTCCTGATGGAATAATTTCTCCTAACAACTATACTAGCAA
>CAYMKR010000061.1:0-10174 GCA_964390865.1 uncultured Flavobacteriaceae bacterium
TGGCATGTTTACCCTGGGTTCTTTAGATTTTATTCATGATGATTGGTTGTTTCGCTATTCAGCAACCTATAATAATTCAGGGCTCCCAATTTGGCTCTTGTCAGTATTAACCTTTGTTTTGGTTGCGATTCCGTTCTTTTTCTTGTTTGCTCTAGGTTTGAGGATTCTTTCAAATAATACAAAGTCAATTGGTAAAACCACAAAACTCGCATTATTAGGAGTTTGGATAGTAGCATTATTAGTAGGAATCTTTTTTGGAACAAGACAGCTTATGAATTCAGCTTATGATGGGACAGTAACAAATTCTCAGGAAATTTATTACAGTACGTCTGATACTTTGGACATTAAAATGGTTGATAACAAAAATATTTCAAACAATGGTGTGCTTAGAAGGAATTGGAGATCTGAAATTATTTTAGACGATGATAGTCAGGAGAAAATATATTCTAATAACATACGGTTGAATATTTTACCATCAGATGATGAGACAATGTATGCCAAAGTTCGAAAATTATCACAGGGACAAAGTAGAAAAGATGCCAGAGAGAATGCTGAACTGATGAGTTATGGATATGAACTCAATGAGGAAGAATTAAGAATTAATGGATTCTTTTTGGCTGAGCTTTCTAACAGATTCAGTGAACAAAGAGTATTTGTTGATTTATTCCTTCCTGAAGGTCAGATAGTGTATTTGGATAACTCAACAAGAACATTTCTTTATGATGTTAACAACGTTCAGAATATTTATGATAATGATATGGCCAAACATTATTTTCAGATGACACAAGACGGGTTTGCTTGTCTTGATTGCGATGAAAATGTAATTAATATTGAAAGTGAGGATGATTCATTTAATATGAAAATTGATGATGAAGGAGTTCATATTGAAATTCAGGAAGACGGTAAAGATAGATCTGAAGTTAAAATTGATGCTTCAGGTGTTGTAGTAAAAAGTGTAAAAGATAGTGTCTAATCTATTCTCGATGGGCCTTAGACTATTATATGTTTTAGTATAACAGTTTAAGGTTCAGAAGAGTATTATAGAGTATAAGCTTATAAAAATTAAAATCATGAAAAAATTTATTAACCTAACACTTAGTTTATTTATATTAATTGGATTGACATCCTGTATGTTTAATGGAGTAGATGGAGATGGACACGTAGTATCCAAACAGAGAAAAATATCCAATGATTTTGTTCGAATTAATGCCAGTAGAGGACTTGATGTATATATTACTCAAAGTAAAAATATTTCGCTCGAAGTTGAGGCGGATGAGAATTTACACGAATTGATCGAAACAGAGGTAAGAAACGGTACCTTATACATTACAGCCACAAAGAATATTCGCTTTGCCAGTGCGAAGAAAATTCATCTTTCAGCAGATCATATTAATGAAATCAATGTGAACAGTGGGGCTGAGGTATATTCTGAGAATACTTTTGTTTCTAAAAAATTGGTTTTAAGCGTCAATAGTGGGGCTCACGCCAATTTAGACTTGAAAGTTGGTGAACTTATTTGCAAGAGTTCAAGTGGTGCAGAGATCGATTTAAGTGGCAAGGCAGAAAGTTTTAATGCCTCATCGTCAAGCGGCAGCGACATCAACGCTTATGAACTAACTGCAAGAAATTGCAAGGCTGATGCCAGCAGTGGTTCTGGGATTCAACTTATGGTTACTGAATCATTCGATGGAAGGGCCTCAAGTGGGGGAGATATAAAATATAAAGGACATCCACAAAGAGCCGAAAAAAGTAATTCTTCAGGTGGCAGCATCAGAAATACTGATAATTCATTGTAATAGCTGTTTAACTCGACGTATTGAGAATCACATCTTTGGCGTGATTTATATATTTACGTCCTATTGGAATTCGTTTATCGGTAACAAGAACAGAATTTCCTTCCAACGCTTGTATCTTATCAAGTGCCACAGTAAAAGACCTGTGTAACCGTAAAAATTGTGTTTTAGGCAATTCTTCAGTAATACCCGAAAGCGATTTATGTGCCAAATAATCTCCTGCCTTAGTAAAAACTTTGATATAGTCTTTTAGGCTTTCAATAAAAAAGATATCCTCGAATTTGATCTTGATTAGTTTCTTATCAACCTTGAGAAAAATAAAAGATTTTTCAGTGGTCTGATCAACTTCATCAGATTTATCAGTAATAAATTTTTGAGAAAGTTTGTTAATCGATTTTAAAAACCTTGTAAAAGGGATAGGTTTAACAAGATAGTCAAGAACGTCAAGATCGAAGCTTTCAACGGCGTACTCGCGATATGCTGTAGTAATAATGAAATAAGGAGATTGCTCAATACTTTTGATAAAGTCTAGGCCATTCATTTTTGGCATGTTGATATCTATAAAAACAACATCAATATCTCCCGATTGAATAATAGAAAGTGCTTCCATTGGATTTGTGAATATCTCTTTCAGTTCCATATTAGGGAATTCCTTCAAATGAGTCTCAATCACCTCAGCTCCCAGAGGTTCATCATCTATTATAATACATTTAATCTTCATTCAGGGGTAATTTCAAATTCACAGTATATAACTCTCCTTTAGAACTGGTTTTTAGGTTATATGATGATCCATAAAGTAATTGTAATCTTCGTTCAACATTTTCAATACCAATTCCGTGTTGAGAAGTTTCTTTGTGACTTTTAATAAAGTTATTTTCTACGGTAAAGAAAAGGAAATTGTCCTTAACAACAAAGTCAATACTGACATTTATGTCTTCATGATGTTTGGTTCCATGCTTAAAACAATTCTCAAGAAAAGGAAGAAAAAGTAGTGGAGGAATCTCAACATCATCGATATTACCTTCTATGCTGATGTCTGATTTGACTCTTTCTCCATACCTCAGTTTCTCTAATTCTAGATAACTGTACAAATAGTTTATGGATTTCATCAAACTAATCTTTGGCTCCTTCACTTCATAAAGCACATACTGCATAATCTCTGAAAGTTTCAACACTACATTTGGTGCATTTGGTGATTGCTTTATAACTAAAGCATAAAGGTTATTGAGCGTATTAAAGAAAAAGTGTGGTTGAATTTGTGACTTTAGAAAATTTAACTCCGTCTGAAGTTGAATTCTTTGTAGGTCATCATTACGTTTCTTTTCGCTGACCCAATCATAGGTAAGTTTGATGGCAGACACTAATGCAATTACATAAATAGAACCAATCATGACCTCAATGAAATGTATCAATGAAAATGCCTCTTGGTTCCCTTGGGCCTCAGGCCATATGCTTTTTGTTACCATTATAAAGTTCAAGAAAGTTCTTATAAAATAAAAAAGAGTCAATAACAGAACTAGTTCAACAAAAAACTGAACATACTTTTTTTTGATAATATACTTAGGTATCAAATAATAGATGGTAACATAGGTGATTATGATATTCAGCGGGAATTCTACAAGATTGGATTTCAATGAATACCAATAATCATTATTGATACTGGCAAATCTCAAAAAATTCAAAACGAAGTAGGACCCCCAAAATATAAGATGATATCTTATGGGTATTCTAAATTCTAAATTAAAGTTTTTAAACATAGATTGTTTTTGATTTTAATGCTTTTTTACTTAAAAAG
Organism: uncultured Flavobacteriaceae bacterium; assembly: GCA_964390865.1. GTDB lineage: Bacteria > Bacteroidota > Bacteroidia > Flavobacteriales > Flavobacteriaceae > Lutimonas. The sequence continues at coordinate 3,589 of CAYMKR010000061.1, forward strand.
CATTAATTTTTTGTTTTTTCAAAGAGTTACATTTCATTGAATTAAAGTTAAAGAATCACAAATACAGAGTAATATATGCTTGCTAAAAGTAGTAATTATCTTGTTGTTTATTGTGTTTCTTTTTTTTGCCGCTTCATTTAGTAGGCATGCTCAAGAAATTAAAAACACTGGTACCGTTGCATCTGCTATGGATAATGCAGCGCTACCAGGTCTTAGATTTGATGCATGTTATGGCAATATCAGCGTTTCGAGAACAATGAATTCAAAGTGATTTCAAGGCATTATCCTGGATTTAACGAAGATAAACTCATATTTGTCTTAAAAAATAACTCGAGAATATCAATATTTGAGTTTATACTCAGTGAGAGTATTATAAGTTGAGGAAAGTTTTATCTGCTCAATTTCACCAATGATAATTCTAATAAGATTATTTCAATTCTTGGATGTATATATTTTTAAATTCAACCGGATGGCTTTCACTTTGCAGAGAAATATAACCTTGTTTTAAAGCTTTCCCTTCAGAACCGATCAAAGTATTATATTCACCTCCAATAATAGGATGATTATACTCCAAAACTTTTTCACCATTTATATAATGAGTGATTATTGAATCGTTTCTTACTTCAATTTCGAGATCAACCCATTGATCACCGTAATAAGTTTTTGAACTAGAATCAATACAATGCGCCGTTACTAGTTCATTGTTCATTTGGACATGGCTTCCAGGTGTGCAAAGGTTAGCCGTACTCCGAGGGACACCTTCTTCTAAACCACCGAGAAGTTGAACTTCAATACAAACTGGAAAATTTTGATCGATGTCCATAGTCTCCGGATCTTGGCAATGTATCATAACGCCGCTATTTCGTACAGCCCAATTTTCACCACCTTTAATTTGGTCACCTACGAATCGGTAATCAAACTTCAATCGATAATTGCTAAACGGAGTTTTATAAAAAAGATGTCCAAATGAATTGTCAAAGGAATCATAATTCGAATAATCAATCCTAATAATACTGTCAACTACTGAAAATGTGTTTTTCCAATTGACACCTAAATCATGTCCTTTTATTTTAACATTCCAATTGTCAAGATTTACACCATTAAATAATGAGACCCAAGTTTCTTTTTCTGATGAATCAACTACTGAGGAAACTTCTACTTTTTTACAATTTATCAACGAAAGAGATAAAAAGATGATAATAATTGAATTTCTTATAATTTTCATATGATATGTCTAAACGTAACGAGTAGTACTAATTTAACTAAGATGAATAGAATTGCGACAAAGATTGCGCAAAGTTTTACACCTTATAGTAACAACGATTAAATGAATAATTAATAATAATTTTGTAAAACTGAAACAAAGTAATTACTTTGTTAAAAAATAATGTTCAAAATATTTCAGTGAAAGACAGTATACATGAGATAGAACCCTACAGGGCTGAAGGAATTGTTTACCATGCAGACACTTGTTTGCCACTTGTGGATGCAATCTCTCGCGAAAAGCTGAAATTTAAGGCTTTAGCTCGCTATACTTATCCGGGAGATAGACTCACCGATGATACCCCAGGCTTAAATTCTATTGGGTATTGGGATGCTAAGGAGCCTCAGGATTGGGGTTTAAATTGGCATAGAAATGAAGGGATTGAGTTTCATTTCCTGGAGTCAGGTTCGATGCCTTATTCCCAAGAATCAAAAAAAACTGAATTAAAACCGAATCATCTCACCATTACAAGACCTTGGGAAGCACATAAAGTTGGAAACCCCGATATAGGTATGGGTAAATTTTATTGGGTAATTATTGATTTAGGGATTAGAAGACCCCATCAAGAATGGGTTTGGCCGGATTGGATCATGATCACAAAAAAAGACTTAAATCGATTAACAAAAGTATTAAGGCTAGATGACCAATGGTTGTGGCAGTCGAATTCCAAGATGAAAGAATGCTTTCATAAGATTGGATTAGCTGTAGATAGTGATGTTGATGGCAGCAGTGCTTCAAAAATAAGGCTCTTGGTAAATGAAATGTTGATCCTGTTATTAGAATTAGTAGATTCGAAAGAAGTCGTTTTAAATGAGGCACTTACTGATAGTTCTAGAAGTGTCAAATTATTTCTGGATGAACTGGATAAAAATTTATCTGAAAATTGGACAATAGAAAGGATGGCTGAGTCGGCCGGTGTAGGACTCACCAGATTTACATATCATTGTCGCCAATTGACCAATACGACTCCGATGAGATATTTGGCGATGAAAAGAATAGAAAAGGCAAAACAAATATTAATCAAGAAGCCAGAATTAAGTGTCGCCGAAGTTGCTTACAGTTGTGGTTTTGCAACGAGTCAATACTTTTCAACTGTTTTTAAAAGACAAGAGAAGTGCACACCGCTCGAGTTTAAAGTAAATCTATAATACTGTAATCTAATCTTATTTTTGTCATCCGCTTTGAATGCCTCCTTCTTTAAAGACATTATTTTGAGGAGGTCTCTGTTTTGATGTTCATTCATATAAGTTATACGCTTCATTTATTGTTAATTGTGTATACAATTAGGTTTGAATTGTATAATTTCTTTCACTGATTAAAAATACACATCTATCCATATTTTATCGTTTAATTTCACGGATGTAAATAAAATAAATTTTATTAAAAATGAAAACTAAGAATCATATGTTCAAATTATCAGGTCTTACGTTGACCTTAATGATGTTTATCCTCTTAAGTTGTGGAGACAAGCAGAAGGAGTCTGTTACTGAAGCACCTAAAGATGAGGTGAAAGTTGAGAAAAAACCATTGTTTAAGTTATCACTAGCACAGTGGTCGCTACATAAAGCGGTTAAGGAGGAAGGTCAGAGTCCTTTGGACTTTGCTCAAAAGGCAAGTGAATTAGGGTTTGAAGGTATTGAATATGTAAGTCAGTTATATAAAGATGAATTAATGAAGGATAAAGATCCTAAGGTTGCAATGGAGATGTTGCTAGCTACATTGAAGCAAAAAAGTGAAACTTACAAAGTGGCGAATGTATTGATCATGGTTGATGAGGAAGGTTATTTAGCCACCCTTGACGATAAAGAAAGAGCGCAAACGGTTGAAAACCATAAAAAATGGGTTGATGCTGCTCAATATTTGGGTTGTCATTCTATAAGAGTTAATGCTCATGGAGTTGGTACTTATGAAGAAGTTGCTGAGGCTGCTGTAAAAGGTCTTACGGATTTATCTACTTATGCTGCAACAAAAGGAATTAATGTTATTGTTGAGAATCATGGAGGTTATACTTCAAATGGTCAATGGTTATCAGAGGTAATGGACAAGGTGAATATGCCTAATTGTGGAACTTTACCAGATTTCGGTAATTTTTGTATGACAGAAGGTTACGGATCAATCAATAGCGAAGAATGTGAAGATCCTTATGATATATATAAAGGAGTAGGTGAGTTAATGCCATATGCGAAAGCAGTTAGTGCAAAAAGTTATGATTTTGATGAAAATGGAAATCAACCTAAAATTGACTATTACAAAATGATTCAGATTGTTAAAGATGCTGGTTATACTGGTTTTATTGGGGTAGAGTATGAAGGTGCTAATTTGTCAGAAATTGACGGAATTAATGCAACAAAAGAATTGTTAACAAAAGCGATAGCAGCATTAAAATAATTCTTAGTATTTAATCAGTAAATGGGATCAAAAATAAGATTAGGCATATTAGGTGGTGGCGGTGATTCTCTTATTGGAGTGTTGCATCGGGTAGCCTCTAATATGTTCGATCAATTTGAAATTGTTGGAGGAGTTTTTAACCCTATTTGGGAAGAGAACATTGGATTTGCAGAAAAAATAGGAGTGCCTGTTTCTCGTATTTATAAGGATTTTGATGAACTGGTTTCTGAGGAGGTAAAACTTCCTGAAAATAGAAGAATGCAGGTTGTATCTATCTTAACTCCGAATTTCTTACATTTTCCAATGGCAAAGAAACTATTAGAGAATGGTTTCAATATTATTTGCGAAAAGCCATTGACAACTTCCTATGAGGAGGCTTTGATTTTAAAGGGAATTCAAGAGTTGACCAAAACTGTTTTCGCGGTTACTTATACGTATACTGGCTATCCGATGGTAAGGCAGATGAGAAAATTGATAGAGGAAGGACGTCTGGGTAAGATCCAAAAAATTGATGTTCAATACTATCAAGGTTGGATCAATCCAATTATTCATGATCCAGAAAAAAGAGCCTCAACATGGAGGCTTCAACCAGAAAAGTCGGGGATTAGTTGTTGTATTGGTGATATTGGAACACATGCCTTTGACATGATAGAGTTCGTGTCAGGATTAAAGATTTCCAAAGTATTATCCGATCTTAACTATTTGTATGAGGATAATGTAATGGATATAGATGGCACTGTTTTAATTCGCTGCTCAAATGGAGCAAAGGGAGTTATTAGGGCAAGTCAGATTGCAACCGGTGAGGAAAATAGCATTATTGTCAAGGTTTATGGGGAAAAGGCTGGTGTTAAGTGGGAGCAAGAAAACCCAAACTATCTCTATCTTATGGAAGATGGACAGGCTTTAAAAGTGCTTAAGCCGGGGAATGTTTACAATAGTGAATTATCACTCGATGGAACAAAATTACCTCCGGGTCATCCTGAAGGAATATTTGATGCTATGGGTAACATATACAAAGGAGTTGCACGTGCTATTCATGGGGAGTCCTATGATAGTGGTGAGTTTCCAACGATAAATGAAGGCGTTAGAGGTATGAATTTTATCGAACAAACCATTGCTTCTAATGCCGAAGGTAATATTTGGAAGCCGCTTGATTCATGATTATTAAACTGATTTTAAATGCATAGAAGAAACTTTATAATTGTCTTTATTTTTTTAATCTTTTTGAGCTCTTGTAAAAAAGGAGGGAATAAAAATATAGAAAACAGTGTGGAGACTGGCTTAGATTTAAATGAGGGTTGGACTTATTTATTCGATGGAAAAAGTTTTGATGGTTGGCACACTTATTTAAGAGACACCATTTCAACCCAATGGCAAATTGAAGATGGTGTTATGTATTACATGCCTGATCCGGATAAGGCTCAGGGGATGAATAATTTGGTAACCGATAAAAAATATAAAAATTATCAACTTTCATTGGAATGGAAAATTTCAATAGATGGAAATAGTGGTGTTTTTTATGGTGTATTAGAAGATGAAAAATACGTGGTCCCTTATATGACTGCTCCTGAAATTCAGATCAGAGATTATACAAACATTGCTGATTTCAGTGATAAAAAGCAAATGTCTGGGGCTATTTTTGGGATTGTGGGTATTGAAACAGATGTTGCCAATAAGGCTGGTGAGTGGAATCAGTTTTTAATTAAGGTTGACCATAAGGAAAATATAGGTATGGTGACCTTAAACGATAAGGTGGTGGCTAAGTTTCCTGTTCATGGAGAAGCTTGGAATTCTTTGGTGGAAAACTCAAAATTCAAAGACTGGGAAGGTTTTGGAATAACACAAGAAGGTCATATTGGGTTGCAGGATCACGCTCATGGAGTTTGGTTTAGAAATATAAAAATCAAAGAGTTAGATTAGAATAACACTTAAAAATATCATTTTTTAGTGTTAATTTAAAGCATTGATAAAGGGTTAATTTTCTAGGTAATTTGAAAGAATTTTGAGGATTTGTTAGTATATTTACTTTTTCCGCTAAATTCCCTAAGATTAAGGTAATTAAATTACCTAAGACAGCAAGTGGACTGTATTTTTTTAACAATGTCATATGAGACATTATTAGAGCTATAATTGAAATGAGTTTAATGTTTCATACAAATATAAATCACCGATTTTTTCTAATTAAATAAGTTTTATAAAATTATGAGTAAGAATGAAAAAAAGAACGCAATTTCCAGAAGGAATTTTGTAAACAAGACTTTGGTGGCTAGTGCTGGTTTTTCCATCGTACCATCTTTTGCTGTTAGCGGATTAGGACACGTCGCTCCTAGTGACAAGCTAAATATTGCAGGAATAGGAGTTGGAGGAATGGGGCTTGCCAATCTCAAAAATTTAAAATCACAGAACATAGTTGCTCTATGTGATGTAGACTGGAAGTATGCTAAAGGAGCATTTGACACTTTCCCTGAAGCGAAAAAATATTGGGATTGGCGTACGATGTATGAGGAAATGGAAAATGAGATCGATGCAGTAGTTATTGCCACTGCAGATCATACGCATGCAATAACAGCAGCCCATGCAATGACCATGGGAAAACATGTTTATTTGCAAAAGCCTTTAACGCATTCGGTTTATGAGTCAAGATTGTTGACAAATCTTGCTGCTGAACATAAAATTGCCACACAAATGGGTAATCAAGGGGCATCAGGAGCCGGAGTTGCTGAAACCTGTGAAATTTTATGGAGTGGTGCCATCGGAGATGTTACAAAGGTTGAATCATTTACTGATCGCCCGATTTGGCCGCAAGGCTTGAATACGCCTGAAAAAGGTGACTGGGTGCCTGATACTTTGAATTGGGATCTTTTTACTGGTCCAGCAAAGATGAAACCGTTTAATGAAGTTTATCATCCATGGAACTGGAGAGGATGGTGGGAT
>CAYMKR010000062.1:0-10143 GCA_964390865.1 uncultured Flavobacteriaceae bacterium
CTAATTTTGTTTTCATTATGATTAATTTTGAGTTAGTAAGCTAAAAGCACCTCTTCTTAGAGGTGCTTTTTAGGTTTTATGAGTTACTATCTTAATACATTAAATTGTGTCATTATCATGTTTATACCTTAAAATACTGATAATTCATAAGAAAAATTTGATTATGTAGCTAAATCTTTAAAAAAAATAAGAATACATTTGTGAATACATTAATTATTTCTTACTTTCGAAGTCTAACAAAATTCTTCACAAGATTTTGTTTTTCATTAAAAATTAATTTTGAGTTAGTAAGCTAAAGCACTTCTACATCCAGAAGTGCTTTTTTTTTATTTTAGTTTTCCTATAAAAGCCTCTACAAGTTTAGAAATTGTAGCTTCTGAAGATTTTGCTGCTACTTGAACTGCTTCATGAGAAACTTCCTCAACTTTTCCTTCTATTCCCAAATCAGTTATTACAGATAATCCGAAACAATCTATTCCCATATGTTTCGCTACAATTACTTCGGGAACGGTACTCATACCAACAGCATCTGCACCCATTAATTTTACCATTCTATATTCGGCAGGAGTCTCAAATGTTGGTCCTTGTAAGGCTAGATAAACACCTTCTTGAACTTCTATCTTGAGATCAAAGGCAATAGACTTCATCAAGCTGATCATCTTCTTATTATAAGGCTCATGCATGTCGACAAAACGAGGTCCAAACCTTTCTTCATTTTCTCCTCTTAAAGGATGTTCAGGCATCATATTTATATGATCATTAATAATCATGATATCGCCAACCTTAAAATTAGGGTTAACCCCACCACAAGCATTGGATACCATCAATTTTGAAATTCCAAGCATATGCATAACACGGATTGGAAAAGTTACTTCAGGCATTTCCCAGCCTTCATAGTAATGAAATCTTCCTTGCATTGCTATAACTTTTTTCCCTGAAAGCTCCCCATAGATTAGGGTTCCGGAATGTCCTGTTACAGTACTTACCGGGAAGTTGGGGATATCGTGATATGGAATACTTTTTTCTATATCAATCATTTTTACAATGCCTCCCAGACCTGTGCCAAGAACCATTCCCAACTCAGGTTTATCAATACCTATGTCCTTAAGAAACCTAGCTGTTTCTTTAATTTTTTCGTACATAATTTTGAATTAAATCATTAAATGTTTCACTGTTTTCAATTATTTCCGTTTTAATTGGTAAATAATAAATCGGAAGGTCTACATCGATAAAACTTCGCACATAGTCCTTTTCAGTGGTTATTATTATTTTCTGTTCATTAGATAATTCGCTTAACTTTTTCCTAATGTCCTGTAATTCGGTTTTTCCAATAAATTGATGATCCCCAAATTTTAAGTGCTTATATTTTATAAGACTCCTTTTTAAAAAATCTTCCAAGGGAATGGGATCAGCAATACCAGTGATCAATAAAACTTCATTGTTAATTAATTCTTTCAAGGATATGCTTCCCTTAATATTTATAAGATTCAGATCATATTGAATCCTGCTAAAAAATAATTGTTGATATGACTTAGGGTTTATTTTCCTCTCTATCTCAGCCTGCTTAGATTCGTTTAGATCATCGGGACATTTACTAACGACTATAATTTCTGCTCTTTTTGCACCCCTGCGACTCTCACGTAGATCACCAGTGGGCAATAAATAATCATTTGTATACAACTTATCATAAGAGGTCAACAGGATATAGCAATCGGCTTTGACATAACGGTGCTGAAAAGCATCGTCTAATAGAACCATATCCAATTCAGGTTTAAGACTTAGCAATTTTTCCATCCCCCTTACCCGTTTTTCATCAACGGCCACGTCCAAGTCTTGAAATTTTCTATAAAACTGATAAGGTTCATCGCCAAGCTCATTGGCAGTACTAGTCTGCTCAGCAAATTGGAAACCTTTGGTTTTTCTACCGTACCCCCTGCTTAACACCGCTACGTTTAATGGATTTGGAAAAAGGCGCACTAAATACTCTATCATAGGGGACTTACCCGTTCCACCAACACTCAAATTTCCAACAGCTATAGTTGGCACATCGAAAGCTTTGGTTCTCAAAATGCCAAAATCAAAAGCTAAATTCCTGATACTGGTAATGAGTCCATAAAGCAGAGAAAAGGGATATAATATTTTTCGAAGTAAATTCACTTAGACGAAAATACAAAAATCCAAACGGAAAATCTAAAATGAAATATTATCAACCACTTCCAAACCATAACCAATCATTCCAACACGTTTTCCTGAATATTTACTATTTGAAATGAGCTTAATTTTATTGATTTTTAAATCATGAAGAATCTGCGCCCCTATTCCAAAATCTTTTTCGTCCATTTTCAATAGTGGCTCAGACAACTCTTTACCTTGTTGAGAATCCTTTAAATATTTTAACCTATTAATAAGGTCAAACGACTGATACTCCTGATTGATAAAGACTATTGCCCCCTTTCCCTCATGATTAATAATATCAAACATTTTTCCCAATTTATCATCAGGATTATTGGTAAGTGTCCCCACAATATCATTGTTGATCAAAGTAGAGTTCACTCTAACAAGAACTTCTTCACCAATTTCCCACTCACCCTTTGTCAAGGCCAAATGAACCTGGCCATTTGTAGTCTGTTTATAAGCTCTCAAACAATATTTTCCAAACCTTGTCTCAAGCCCAAAATCTTCTATTTTATCAATCAATGAATCGTGGCTCATCCTATAGGCAACCAAATCTTCAATTGAAATGATTTTAAGGTCATATTTTTCTGCAACTTTCATTAATTGTGGCAATCGTGCCATGCTTCCATCTTCATTCAGAATCTCAACCAACAATCCTGCGGGTTGCAAACCAGCCAATCTCGCTAAATCAATTGCTGCCTCCGTGTGCCCTGTTCTTCTTAGTACGCCCCCATCTTTTGCACGCAAAGGAAATATGTGCCCAGGCCGACCCAGATCTTCAGGTTTAGTTTCCTTCAAAGTTAAAGCCTTTACTGTTTTTGCTCTGTCATGAGTTGAAATTCCTGTTGTACAGCCATGACCTATTAGGTCAACAGACACTGTAAATTGTGTATTATGCAAAACGGTGTTCTTTCCTACCATTAAATCAAGGTCCAATTCTTCACATCTTGATTCAGTCAAAGGAGCACAAATCAACCCTCTACCATTAGTAGCCATAAAATTGATCATTTCAGGTGTTACCATTTCAGCTGCAGCAATAAAGTCACCTTCATTCTCCCTGCTTTCATCATCCACAACAATAATCATTTTGCCATTTTTAATATCTTCGATGGCCTCTTCGATGGAATTGAGTTTGATTTCTGATTTCGTGTAATTCTCCATTTATCCCGAATTATTTTTATTTAACTTAAATATTTTATTAAAAAAATTATATAAAGGTTGCATAAATGCATCCAGATTAAAAATACCTTTATCATTCGTGGCTCTTATCATTAATAATGCGCCAAACGGTAATAAAACAAAAGTGGCTAACCAGCCTCCAATAAAAGGTGATACTTTATTTGACTCCGCCATATTCTTTCCAAAAATTGAAAGAAAAAAGTAAATCACAAAAATTGTAATGGCAATAATCATTGGAAGTCCAAAACCGCCTTTCCTTATGATAGATCCCAAGGGAGTCCCGACAAAGAACAATACTAAGCATGCGATGGAAAAAGCAATTCTTTTATGAAATTCAACATTATAGCCATTTAAGATTTTTCTCTTGTCCTTTAATGTAGATTTAAAACTTCTTAGGTTCTCAAGATTTCCTTGAACCGCTATAAATGCCTTCTCACTAACCAACTGCTTGTTTTTATCCGTAAAATTTTCGATAATTTCAGGTTTCAATGGCTCACCTCCAACAGTGTCTTTCATCAAATCACTGGCTTTAAGCGTCTTGTTAATTCGCTCAGCCCTATTTTTAACAAACTCGTGATAGGGAGATTGTAAGGAGTCAATAAAAAAATCAAGCTGTTTAAGACTTAGCATTTCCTTCCCTGTTTTATATTTTACATCATCAGGATCAAAATCACCAATACTTGAAACATCGATATTAACTTCATAATGGTCAAAATGAGCTTTGGTGAAAGGTGCTCTTTTTCTTGTTTCTACCGTAGTTTTATTAGGAATAATGTCTTCAGCATAATAACCATCTTCTAAGATAAGACTGAGATAACGACTTCCTTCCTCTGAAACAATTTCTCCTTTTTTTGCGGTAATAACTTTGTTATTAACTGTATTAGAACGTAAATCGTAAATCAAGACATTCTTTAAAAGGTTCTCATTTTCGCCGTACTTTTCTTCAAATTTAATACTGTAATTCGGAATTTCAGTGTTAAAAATTCCGGGAACCAAAGCCAATCCAGGTTCCTTCATTTTCATATTATAAATAAGATTCTTTGATTTCAAAGACGCATAGGGAAATACATAATTCAAAAATAAAAAATTAGAGAAACTCAGCACTAACATCAACACTACTAGGGGTCTTATAAATCTTTGAAGAGAAATCCCTGCTGATTTTACCGCAGCAAACTCATAATTCTCGGCCATATTTCCTAAGGCCATAATTGCAGATAACAAAATTGCAATAGGTAAAGCTGTTGGCACCATCATAAGTGCCATGTATCCAAGGAACTTTAAAATGATAGCCAAACTGATTCCTTTTCCCGCAATTTTATCAAATTGTAACCATAAGGCCTGCATGATTAAAACAAACAGTATGATAAAAAAAGTCGCTAAAAAAGGCGCCAGAAAACTCTTAAGTATATATCTGTTTAAGATCTTCATTTAGCACAATTCATCAAAATAGAACAACTTATTTGTTGATCATATAATTCAAATCTTCATATTTTTTTTCATCAAAGGCAAAAACAGACTTGTCGATTTGTTGATTGGTTTTTATGTTTTTCGCAGTTAAAATTGTTCTTGTTTGATTTGTTCCAATTTCAATGATCTGATAAATATGGTTATTTTTGGTGTCTATCCCAACCAAAATACTGCTAATTTCTGAATTGGTATCGATAGGAATCAACCTTACAAACTGAACTTTCTTTCCATTAACCATCTTTAATTCGTCCATGGCATAGGTATACCCTGATTGGTAAAAAGAGTAAAATTTAGAAGGTGTAAAAGTATTTTCTTCATCAATATCAGTATCATTGACATTAACCTCCTCATTTTCCGGAATAATGGTGTAGGTTTTCAAACCATCAAATATTTGCGTTGATCCAAAAAGATTAACCAAATATTTCTCTCCTTCAAGAAGCACATCTCCTGACATTTCTTGTTTTACATCTTCAGCCTCATTATCCAGAACATAGTCAAAGTCCATTGATATATTCTCGTACGCTCGCATAGTTGCAGAAGCCTTATCTAATGTTGACTTGGCAGCTTCGTCATTTTGCGACATAGCTAAATTAAAACAAAGCATGACCATAACAAAGCTTACTGTCATCTTCAATTTAAATCTATTCATTATCTAATAAATTTTGTAGCGATACCATATCAGTAACAAGAACTTGTCTCGCTTTACTTCCTTCAAAAGGGCCTACAATATTGGCCGCCTCTAATTGATCTATGATTCTTCCCGCTCTGTTATATCCTAATTTTAATTTTCTCTGCAGCAATGAAGCAGATCCTTGTTGCGCAATAACTACTAATTTGGCTGCTTCGCCAAATAATTTATCTCTGCTCTCAATATCTATGTCAATACCCGTGCCATTTTCTTCACCAACGTACTCAGGTAAATGATAAGCTGTAGGATAAGCTCTTTGTGATCCAATGAAATCCGTTACATTTTCCACCTCTGGCGTATCAATAAATGCGCATTGTAATCTTGTCAAGTGATTTCCCGTTGATATAAGCATATCCCCTTTACCTATCAGTTGATCAGCTCCTTGAGAGTCAAGAATAGTTCTTGAGTCAATTTTTGAAGTCACCCTAAAAGCGACTCTTGCAGGGAAGTTAGCTTTGATAATTCCTGTTATAACATTCACTGACGGACGCTGGGTTGCAACAATCAAATGAATTCCAATGGCTCTTGCAAGTTGTGCCAATCTGGCAATAGGGGCTTCTATTTCTTTTCCGGCAGTCATGATCAAATCAGCAAATTCATCTATCACCAAAACAATATAGGGTAAAAACTTATGCCCATTTTCAGGGTTCAATTTTCTTGCTATAAATTTGGTATTATACTCTTTGATATTTCTTACATATGCATTTTTGAGCAAATCATATCGATTATCCATTTCAATACACAAAGAGTTCAGGGTATTGATCACCATCTTAGTATCAGTGATTATGGCATCCTCAGTGTCTGGTAATTTAGCGAGATAATGTCGCTCTATTTTATTAAACAGGGTAAGTTCTACTTTTTTAGGATCCACTAATACGAATTTCACCTCTGCCGGATGTTTTTTGTAGAGTAAAGAGGCTAATACAGCATTAAGTCCAACAGATTTCCCCTGTCCTGTAGCTCCAGCCATTAATAAGTGAGGCATTTTGGCTAAATCGATCACAAAAGTTTCATTAGAAATCGTCTTACCCAGAGCAATCGGCAGCTCCATTTTAGTATTTTGAAACTTTTGAGATGACAGAACTGACTTCATAGAGACTATGGAAGGTTTCTCATTTGGAACTTCAATACCAATTGTCCCCCTTCCTGGTATAGGCGCAATAATCCTTATTCCTAACGCCGAAAGTGATAAGGCTATATCATCTTCAAGGTTTTTAATTTTAGAAATCCTAACACCTGCCTCCGGAACAATCTCATACAAAGTAACCGTTGGTCCGATAGTTGCTTTGATGCTAGCAATCCCTATTTTATAATTATTCAGAGTCTCAACAATCTTGTTTTTATTATTCTCTAATTCCTGTTTGTTAATATGAATATTTTCATTGGTATAATCTTTTAACAAATTAAGCTCAGGGAATTTATATTTAGACAACTCTAATCTGGGGTCGAATTCACCAAAATCTTTCAATAAACTATTTGAAAGATTCTTGTCGATATGCTCTTCCTGAACCGGACCTTCCACTACAATTTCAATCTCCTCTTCAGCAACCTCTTCATTAGAGTTTTCTACATCATCCGTTTTTGTTATTGGCTCATTAAAAGTAACTTCAGGTTCCAGAATCACAGCTTCTTCCATTTTTTTTTCAGGAACCACTGTTTCAAAAGAATCCAACTCTAAGTCAATTTCTTCATCCAAACTGTCATAAGTAGTTTCAGTTTCAAAACCAACTTCAGTATTATCATCCAAAACTGAAACCTCTTTTTTTAATCTGGGTTTTGGTTTTGGTAGGTGTGATTTTATTTTGGCAGGTGTGATTTTAAAGGAAGCTATGATGAAAACAAAAAATGAGATCAATAACAGCAAAAACACTCCTATTCCTCCAATGTAAATTTCAAGAAATTCATTTATTTCAAAACCTACTTTCCCTCCAAGTAAAGGAAATTCGGGCTTTAAATAAGCAAGACCAAGTGATATCCATATCATGGCCATTAAACCATTCACCCAAGATTTATAAAGCTGTTTTATCGGTATATGTAGGATGATATATAATCCTGTAAAAAACAACAATATTGGAATAATAAATGTAGCCACACCAAATCCATCATACACAAAGAAATCGCTCACATTAGCGCCCAATTTTCCTAAAAGATTATTGGCACTAAAGGTTTTGTCTGAAAAACTATCCAATATACTTTGATCCTCTTTCCAATGCTGCAGAAATGAATAGAATGAGATCAGCAGAAAAATAGCAGAGGAGAATACCAAAACGCCAAAAACCAAATGCGTTTGTTGACTTTTAAAAAAGCTTACAATACTATTCGGTTTTTTTACTTTTTTCTTGGGTCTAGAAGTTCTTTTTTTCCCTTTAGCCATAGGTCACAAAAATACATAAATAATTTAGGTTACAAACCTACGTATTCAAATCCAAAATAAATGAAATCTAGAGAATTTTAGGCAGGTATATTATCAATCCAATAATTAAAGCGGCAATAGCAGCAAAGCTAACAGCCCCAGCTGATATATCCTTTATGAAACCGATTTTTGTATCAAACTTGGGATGGATAAAATCACAGATTTTCTCTATAGCCGTATTCAAAGATTCTGCTACCAGAACCAATCCGATAGCAAGAATCTGTAAAATCCATTCGATTGCTGAAATATCAAGCCACCAGCCCAAAAGTATTACAAGGAATGCAATAGCTGTTTGAACCATAATACTATGCTCAGTACTTAGTAATAGCCATAGTCCTTTAAAGGCATAACTGAAACTCTTTATCCTTCCTTTAACAAAGCCTTTTTCTTGATGATTCATTTGTGATATTGACCAAATATTATCTTTCGAAACGCAATAAAAAGTTTATTTCAAGGCCTCTAATGCCGCTTCATAATTAGGTTCTTGAACTATTTCAGGTACCTGCTCAGTATAAGCAACTAATCCTTTTTCATCTACAACAACTACTGCCCTCGATAACAATCCTTTCATTGGCCCTGTCTTGATTGTAGCGCCATATTTTCGGCCAAATTTACCCTTAGCAAAATCTGAAAGAGTAACGGCATTCTCAATTCCTTCGGCTGCACAAAATCTCGAGTGTGCAAAAGGTAAGTCTTTAGAAACATTCAAAACCACTGTATTTTCCATTCCGGCTGCAGTTTCATTAAACTTTCTCAACGACGCTGCACAAATTCCAGTATCAATACTTGGAAATATATTAATCAATACTTTTTTCCCTTTAAAGTCTTTTAATCGGGCTGTAGAAAGATCTGTTTGAACCAGTTTAAATTTAGGCGCCTTTTTACCAACTTTTGGTAATTTCCCTATCGTTTTAATCTGATTTCCTTTAAGTGTTATTTTAGTCATTTTATTTAGTATTAAAATTGTATATCAAAGTTACATAAAATAAAAACTCCCTAAACAATTAGGGAGTTTTTGTATAGAATAAAAAAAAGTAAAATAGATCATTGATCAATTGAACCCATAACTCGTTTCATAAATCCATTGAGTGCTTCTTTTTTCGCAATCCCTTTTTTAACTTCAGCATGAACTTCGAGTGCACCATACATATTAGAAATCAACTCCCCAATTACATCCAATTCTTCATCTTTTAATGAACTAAGTTCTGTCAAATCTTCTAAGACCTCAAGAGTCTCAACCAGATAATCTTCATCATTGTTTTCAATAAAAGTATTCAAGTGTTTAATTACGGGTAATTTCATAATCAATTATTTTTTGGGGATTTCCACATTATACGATTTCATTCACAAGATCTTTCAACACATCGAATTTATTGGTCTGTGTTTGATTCACTTTTACACCATCAACAAAAGTTGCAAAAGTTGGCAAATTATCAACTTGAGCCAACTGTCTTGATTCAGGAAACTTTTCTGCATCTATTAAGACAAACTCCATGTTTTCATTCTCTGTAGACAGTTTCTTGAATTTTGGCTTCATAATCCTACAATTACCACACCAGGTAGCCATATATTGAACCACTACTTTTTGATTGCCATTTACAACCTCTGCCAAACTATCCGTATTTAATTCTGTTAACATATTCTTGAATCTTTAAATTAATGCTGTGACCAAAAAAACTTAATTAATGTGCGCTTAAATATGAAGCAACGCCTTCTCTATTTGCGTGCATCGCATCTTTACCTTCTTCCCAGTTAGCGGGACAAACTTCGCCCTTCTCTTGAACATGTGTATAAGCATCAATTAATCTCAAATATTCGCCTACATTTCTACCTAATGGCATATCGTTTACACTTTCATGAAAGATTTTACCTTCTTCATCAATTAAATATGTAGCTCTATATGTTACATAAGAACCATCTATCATTACATTTCCAGTCGCTTCATCATAAGATTCTGATACGATATCCAAAATACCTAATTGTGAAGATAAGTTACGGTTTGTGTCTGCCAATAATGGAAAAGTTACACCTTCAATTCCGCCATTATCTTTTGAAGTATTCAACCATGCAAAATGAACCTCAGCTGTATCAACTGACGCACCAATAACAATAGTGTTTCTTCTTTCAAATTCACCAAGTGCATCTTGAAAAGCTCTGATTTCAGTTGGACAAACAAAAGTGAAATCTTTTGGGTACCAAAAAAGAAGTACTTTTTTACCAT
>CAYMKR010000063.1:0-10121 GCA_964390865.1 uncultured Flavobacteriaceae bacterium
TCCAATTGCCAGTTTTCTTTATCTCGTTCTCTTTGAAGTAGTTATTGACTCTTTTATTAAGAGTCTTTATGAAATTAGTCTTATCCCTTGTAACAAATTTTATCCCTTCCATATGAATTCATTTATATTTGGTTAACGCAACAAAATTAAGTTTGCAAAGTTAGTAGTTTTTTGACAGATTTTCGTTTTTTTATGTTAAAATAACGCCATTTTATTGCCAAGTATTTACCGACCCTAGACCGCTGCTGCTGATGATTTAATGATGCATTTTAGTTAGGCGTTTTATGAAGAAAGATTAATTGTATTTTTGCTAAAAAAATGAAATGAATTTGATTGCCAACAATTTTCCGAATCTCACAGATTATCAGCTGGAGCAGTTTTCAAAACTACAAGAAATTTATGCAGAGTGGAATGCACAAATTAATGTGGTTTCAAGAAAAGATATTGATTCATTGGATGTAAAACATGTTCTTCATTCTTTAGGAATTGCGAAGGTGCAGCCATTTTTACCGTCATCGAAAGTCCTTGATGTTGGCACCGGAGGAGGGTTTCCCGGGATTCCCTTGGCGATTATGTTTCCACAAACAGAATTTGTGTTGGTAGATTCTATTGGAAAGAAGATAAAGGTAGTGCAAGCAGTTGCGGATAGCTTAGGCCTGTCAAATGTTCAAGCTATACATGATAGAGCAGAAAACGTGAACGGTGAATTTGATTTTGTGGTTAGCAGGGCAGTTACAAAAATGGATGACTTCGTTGTTTGGGTCAAAAAGAAGATCAAAAGAAAGAGCAAGCATAAACTGAGAAACGGAATTCTCTATTTAAAAGGGGGAGATCTGACTGAAGAACTACAGCATTTTCCAAAAGCTGCATTATACGAGCTTCCTGACTTTTTTGAAGATCCATTTTTTGAAACCAAGAAAGTGGTTCATATTCCTATAAAAGTTAGGCTTTAAACATGTTTTTCCCATCCGGTAAGGCCAGCTGATACAATAAATTTCATCATTTCACTTGAATTAACTTCCAGATGTCTGATTTGAGTTCGGGGAACTATAAAGAGTTCACCAGAAAAATTATAAGAATGTGGAAAGTAGACAGCAACTTTTCCTTCAGCTTGAATCATATCCAAATTTTCTTCAGTTAGAAATCCCAGTTTTTCCAAATTGGAATTCAAATTTACTTGTACTAGAACAGGTTGATTGAATTTTTTTTCCTTTCCTACAAAAGCACTGAAAAGGTCATTAAACGCTGAGTAAATAAAATTCAGCAACGGAACTGAATCAATTATTTTTTTAAATATTTTTTTTAATGGTTGGGCTATTATAGTTCTTCCCAGAAAACCTATTAAGACTAGAAAGATCAATAATGAGAGCAGGCCAAGACCGGGGATATGAAAATCAAAAAACCTCGTCAGTATTTTTTGAGAAAGCCCATCTAAAAATGTGAATGCGGTATAAAACACATAGGCTGTGATGCTGAGTGGTGCCAGGTATAGAAGTCCTTGGAGTAGGTAATTAATTAGCTTTTTCATATGATGGGATTTTGATTCAATTATTTGTTTTCAAATTACAAAACATTTGGCTTTTTTAAGCAGTTTAAGAAGGGCTTTTGTTTTTAAAATGACCTTTTCTACAATATGCCATATCGTTTAAAATTTACCAATAAAGTAACTATTAATTCTCTAATCCTTAGTTTTCTTCCTTAAATTAGCTTAATTATTGAAATATTCTCAAAATTTGACTTACAATATTTTATGGATAAAGAACTCTCATCTATACACTATGATCAATACTTACAGTTACAAAAGATTCTTGACGCGCAGAAGTTAAGAAGTGTAGAATTTAATAAACCGGCTCATGACGAAATGCTGTTCATTATAGTGCATCAAGTTTATGAACTTTGGTTTAAAGAGATTCTTCATGATATTGGCTCTGTTATGGAACTTTTTAGCGAAGGAAGCGTAAAGGAGGCTGATATAGGAATTGCAATTTCAAGGCTTGATAGAGTAGTAAAGATACAGAAGATTCTTGTTGACCAAATTGATATTATTGAAACGATAACACCTCTTGATTTCTTGGACTTTAGAAATTATTTACTTCCCGCATCTGGATTTCAAAGCTTTCAATTTAGACAATTAGAGGTTTCTCTTGGACTGAAAAGAGAACGAAGGGTATCTTATACGCAGTGTTCATATTCTGGAGTTTTTTCAGATAAGGAGCAGCAAATTCTGGATAATTTAGAAACGGGTGATTCTATGTTTGATTTGGTTGAAAAATGGCTGGAAAGAACTCCTTTCTTGCAATTTGAAAATTTTGATTTTCTAAAGGAGTATCAAAAGTCAGTTAATAGAATGCATGATAGGGAAGAAGAGGATATAAACAAGGCAGACTATATTTCTGGGCAAGAAAAACAATTTAGGATCAATATGTTGGCAGAAACAGATACTTACTTTAAATCTATTTTTGACCTTGATATGCATAATAAGAAATTAGCTGATGGTGAATTGAAACTGTCGTATAATGCTACAATTTCAGCACTTTTGATTAATCTCTACAGGGATGAACCTTTGTTAAGGCAACCTTTTATGTTTTTGCAAAAACTTATAGATATGGATGAGTTATTAACCACGTGGAGGAACAGACATGCGCAAATGGTTCTGCGAACCTTAGGACATAAAATAGGTACAGGTGGTTCATCGGGTTATGATTATTTAAAAATGACGGCCGATCAGCACAGGGTTTTTTATGATCTTCATAATATTTCCACACTTTTAATTCCTAGATCCTTCTTGCCTGAATTGCCAATGGAATTAAAGGAAAAATTGAATTTTAATTTTTCAAAAGATCATTAATATTTTAAGAGAATGATAATAAGCACTATTCTGAAAAATCGAGAATATGTTTTTGACACAGCCAGAGGTCAAGACATTTCCATACCGCTATTTTTCAACGGAGAGCAACCCAATACTTATGGAGTTGCACACGCCAGTTCTAAGGCATATGAGGCAGATGGGTTTATTGGAGACACACGTGAGGGTGGAGGTTGTAATTTTGAGCAATTGGTCATGACTCCTCATTGTAATGGAACACATACGGAATGTATTGGCCATATTACTCATAAACGCTTTAGTATTCATGAGCAACTTAAAGACTCTTTAATTCCGACCACATTGATAAGTGTGGTTCCTGAAAAGGCAAAAAATTCAGTAGATAGTTATAAACCTCTAAAAGAAAAAGGGGATGTTTTTATTAGTAAAGATGCTTTGCAAAAAGCTTTGTCTTCTGCGCCCAAGGCTTTCTTAAAAGCATTGGTTATAAGGACTATACCGAATGATACTTTAAAAAAATCACGTAATTACATGGATCATGAACCTCCTTATTTCTCTCTTGAGGCCATGAGGTTTGTTGTCGAATTGGGAGTAGAACATCTCTTGATAGATTTACCTTCAGTTGACAGGTTGTTTGATGATGGAAACCTAAATGCGCATCATATTTTTTGGAAATTAGAAGAGGGAAGTCACGAGGTAGTTTCTAAATTAGGGCTTCATAAGACAATCACAGAAATGATATATGTGAAAGAAGAAATTGAAGATGGACGGTATTTGTTAAATTTACAGATTGCACCATTTGAATCAGATGCCTCTCCGAGCAGGCCAATACTTTACCCATTAATAAAGAATGATTAATCTTTTTATAATTTATCCTATGGAATATAAACTGACTAAAGAATTTGCCACAGAAATGGATCAATCTGATCCCTTAAGGAAATATAGAAACGACTTTTATTTCCCTAAACACAGCGACGGAAATGAAGCCATTTATCTTTGTGGAAATTCGTTAGGCTTACAGCCTAAATCAGCTAAATCTCATATTGAGGCGGTGCTAGATGACTGGAGGTATTTGGGAGTCAAAGGGCATTTTGAGGGGAAAAATCCATTTGCCACCTATCATGAAGGTCTTGGCGAGAAGATGGCTAAAATTGTTGGTGCCCAAAAGAATGAGGTAGTCGCGATGAATAGTCTTACAGTCAATCTTCATTTTATGATGGTTTCATTTTATAATCCCACCAAAGAACGCTTCAAGATATTAATAGAAAAGAATGCCTTTCCTTCAGATCAGTATGCGGTAAAATCACAAATTGAATTTCATGGTTTTGACGTGGAGGAGGGGTTGATTGAAATTGAACCTCGTAATGGAGAGGATCTGATTAGAACAGAAGACATTCTGAAAGCAATATCAGAGAATGGAAATGAGATTGCACTGATTATGATTGGAGGCTTGAATTACTATACGGGGCAAGCTTTTGAGATGAAAAAAATCACAAAGGCTGGGCATGATATGGGCTGCACAGTTGGATTTGACTTAGCCCATGGAGCTGGTAATTTGGAATTATCCTTGCACGATTGGGATGTGGATTTTGCTGTTTGGTGTACCTATAAGTATATGAATTCTGGGCCAGGAGGAATTGCCGGTTGTTTTGTGCATGACAGGCATATTAAACGAAAAGACATTCCTCGTTTTGCAGGATGGTGGGGTCATGATAAGGCTACAAGATTTTTGATGGATGACACCTTTGTGCCAATCTCTAGTGCTGAAGGGTGGCAAATGAGTAATGAGACTGTTCTTTCAATGGCAGCATTGAAAGCTTCACTTGAGATATTTGATGAGGTAGGTATGAAGGCACTCATACAAAAATCCAGGCTACTCACAGCTTATCTTGAATATTTAATTGAAAATATGGATACGGATAGAATTCAAATTATTAGCCCTAAAAAACCTGAATCCAGAGGGGCTCAATTGTCTATACGTGTTGTAAATAGTGATAGATCTTTATTCAAAAAAATTAGTGATAAAGGAGTTATTGCTGATTGGCGCGAACCAGATGTAATCAGAATCGCTCCCGCCCCGTTATATAATAATTTTAGTGATGTTTTCAACTTTGTTCAAATCTTAAAGGAGGCTTTATGAGTTAAAGGTAGCAGACTTAGAAAATATTTCGGAGAATAAGCTAATCAAAGTCATAGTTTACTTTTGATATCTGAGCTACTTTTGAGTCCAAAATTATATCATTATGAAAGACCAAAAAGAGTGCCTTGTTTGTCAAAAGAATCAAAATGAAGCACCTGTTACAGAATTTTATTTTAAAAACTCAAGTTTTTATATATGTGCTCAGCACATGCCTGTACTTATTCATGATCCACAAAAACTGATAGGTCTGTTACCAGATGCAGATAAAATGCAAGGGGTATAAAAAAACCCGAAATAAAATATTCCGGGTTTGTATTATTTGTTTAAGAATCAATTACTCTCCTAAAAATGGATATCTGTAATTTGTAGGAGGTACAAAAGTCTCTTTAAGAGTTCTATTGGATACCCATCTTAATAAGTTCCATACGGATCCGGCCTTATCGTTTGTTCCTGAACCTCTTGCTCCACCAAACGGTTGTTGTCCTACAACAGCTCCAGTTGGTTTGTCATTGATATAAAAGTTACCAGCTGCATTTTCTAATTTCTTAGTTGCAAGTTCAATTACATATCTGTCTTGACTAAAGATGGCTCCTGTTAAGGCATATTCACCAGTTTGATCTACTAATTCAAGAATATCTTCCCATTGTTCATCCTCATAAACATAAATCGTAATGATAGGACCGAACAATTCGGTGCACATTGTTTCGTATTTAGGATTGCTGGTAAGTATAACAGTTGGTTCAATAAAATATCCCACTGAATCATCATATCCACCACCAACAATAATTTCAGCATCTTTATCTTTTTTAGCTTGATCAAGATAGCCAGATAGTTTTTTAAAGGCGCGATCATCTATAACTGCATTTATAAAGTTTGATGAATCTCCAGGTGTTCCAATTTTGAATGAATTTACATCCTTGACAACTTTTTCTTTAATAGCAGCCCATAAACTCTTAGGTAAATAAGCTCTCGAGGCAGCTGAACATTTTTGACCTTGGTATTCAAAGGCGCCTCTTGAAATTGCTGTTGCTACTTCAGGAGCATTTGCCGATGGATGTGCCCAAATAAAATCTTTTCCACCAGTTTCACCAACAATTCTTGGATAAGAACGATAGAACTTAACATTCTTCCCTATGGTTTCCCAGAAATTGTCAAAAACCGGTGTTGATCCTGTAAAGTGAACACCTGAAAAATCTTTATGATTTAACAGCACATCAGTAATAGTTCCTGAATTTCCAGTAACCATATTGATCACCCCATCAGGTAAACCAGCTTCTCTAAACAACTCCATAATAACATGTGCAGAATATACCTGAGATCTTGCAGGCTTCCAAATCACAACATTTCCCATCATAGCTGGGGCTGCTGGTAAATTTCCGGCAATTGCTGTAAAATTAAATGGAGTAATGGCATAAACAAATCCCTCTAAAGGTCTGTACTGCATTCTATTCCAAATGCCAGGTGAAGATTCTGGTTGGTTACTATAGATTTGAGTCATAAATTCTACATTAAATCGCAGAAAATCGATTAATTCACAGGCCGCATCAATTTCGGCTTGCATTACATTTTTAGATTGAGCGATCATCGTAGCCGCATTCATTCTATATCTGAATGGCCCAGCTAAAAGGTCAGCAGCTTTTAAGAAGATGGCAGCTCTGTGTTCCCAGCTTGTATTGGCCCATTTTTCTCTGGCTTCAGCCGCTTTTTCAACAGCTAATTCAATATGTTCTTTATCCGCAGTATGGTATTGCCCCACTTTATGCTGATGATCATGAGGGGGGTGTATATCAACTGTTTTTCCAGTTCTGTATTCTTTACCTCCGATATAAAAAGGAATATCTACCTGTTCGTTGAACATTTTGTTATACGTTGCAATTAAATCCTTGTGTTCTGGAGTTCCTGGAGCATATGAGTTCACTGGCTCATTTACAGCTTTGGGTACCTTGAAAAATCCGTTTGACATATGATATTATTTTAGATTGGAATAATTCTTTTTTTAGTGTGTGCAAAGGTACGAATTATGTAAGATTTTAAGACTTAACTCTTGGCGAAATGTTAACTTTGTGGTTAATCATTCTTTAAATTTTTATATCCACATTTATTTATGTGCACAGTAACTTTTTTACCCCTAGACGGTAGTGGATTTGTTTTAACATCTAGCAGAGATGTGGGCTATAAAAGAGAAAAGGCTTTGGCTCCTCAAACCTATCTTGAGAATGATGTATCGATGCATTATCCAAGAGATGGTAAAGCGGGAGGGACCTGGATTGGGACAAGCCGAAATAGCAGATTGATATGCTTGTTAAATGGCGGGTTTGAAAATCATATTCAAAAGAAGTCTTATGCAAAAAGCCGGGGGCTGATTGTAAAAGAGCTCTTAGCATCTTTAGATTTCGAAGAAGCCTGCGGGGATATTGAACTTGATAATATTGAGCCCTTTACGATTGTCGGAGTAACATGGTCAGGTGAACAAAAGCTGTATGAGTTTGTTTGGGACGGTAACAACAGACATTTAAGTGAACTTCCAATGCAACCTTCAATTTGGTCTTCATCAACCTTATACACTGAAAC
Organism: uncultured Flavobacteriaceae bacterium; assembly: GCA_964390865.1. GTDB lineage: Bacteria > Bacteroidota > Bacteroidia > Flavobacteriales > Flavobacteriaceae > Lutimonas. Next base: position 7,536 of record CAYMKR010000063.1, read on the forward strand.
TATGAAAGCATTGCGTCAGGATTGGTTTCGGGAATGGTTTATTGGAAAAGGAAGGACGCCTGAAAATATTCTGAATTTTCATAAAAGGGGGGGTATAGGTTTTCCGGAGGTAGATGTCTTTATGAGGCGTGAACATGTAGGAACTGTTAGTATTACTCAGGTTGTTGCGTCAGGCAATATTTGCGAAATGACTTATTTCCCTTATATATCAGATCAAAAAAGCAAGGAATGAAATAATGAGTCCTCCAATAAGGGCAAAAAACACAAATGCCGTATTGAGCATAATATATTTGATAAGTGTTTTGAACCAACCTTGTCCGTAAAATTTTCTCATTGCCAAATACAGATAGATCATAAATGTGAGCAGAAAGATGACGATTGCAATGTTCGAGTCTGTTATTCTGTCTACAATCATAAAGATCAACAGTAATAGGAAAAAAACGGTTTGAACATGAAAGACAAAAACCAGGTTCTCAGTGTAGTTGTATTTTCTTCTGATGTATAATAAAGATACAATCAGTGTAAATATTGGCAATAAGAAAAATAAGGCCACCGAGATTCTTGAAAGCACTCTATCGATAAATTCTTCCCAATAGTGTTCATCACCAAAGGCATCACCCCATTCTTTGGATTTGCTAAAAAGGAATACATTCCAGTAACTTACCTTAAACCCAAGTTTTTCAAGAGATTGTGCTGCATTTACATCTGGATAATCTTTTTGATAATCCATAAATGATTGTATCATATTGAAACCATTTTGATTTCGATTTGAACGATAAATCATCCCTAATGGGATGTCGTACCTTATTTCTTTGGCATTAAAAATGCTATCCAAATGTTTGATTCCTTTCTTTTCTAAATTTCCTTTTGACGAGATTTGCTGCCATATCAATGAGGCTCCTGAGGCACCGTTTAAATTGATATTTTCGTCATTATCTGCAAGTCGTTCTGCTCTTTCACCAATAAGCCCAAGAAGATTTTTCATGGTGGTATCTTTTTCAGAACGCGAAATGCTATCATTTTTAAAAGTCTCTAATATGCCAGAATTTGAAAGTATGGAATCAACGAAGCTATTCAAAAAAGCGACCTGTTCTTCTGATTGTTTACTGTAATCACTTTTAATTGAGTCTTTGTTAAGCGTAAAACTATTGATGCTATTATCTATAAGAGATAAGGTTGATGAATCCAGTTGAACATCATTTTTAATCAACTCCTTTACGGTTTCAGATTTTAGACTATCAAGCACTGCTTTTCCTTGATTAAGATTTATTTCTGGAATTAATGCAACTGAAGGTTCGTCGAGAGATTTATACTCATCAATTTTTGAAAAAATTCCAACAACCAAAAAAAATAAGATTGTGATATGAAGGTATAATTGGAAAGGGTTTACATATTTAATTCGTTTACCTCCAATATATTCTTTGGTCACAAAACCAGGTTTAAATATCAGTGGAAACACGGTTTTTAAAAATCGATTATCGAACGAATAAAAATCTTCCAGGTATACCGATACGTATTGCTTTACACTAAGCCTGTTCATGTCATTAACTTGACCGCATTGTGAACAGAAATTGTCTTCCTCTGAAATATGAGTCTTGCAATTCAAGCATTCATTACCACGAATATTTTTCGTAAATCGGGTTATTGATTTCATGAAACGGCAGAATTAGGCTAAAAACTAAAAGTAAGCAAATTAATTAAATGTAGCCGGAAGCATCAACTGAAAAGTAGGAATATTGACTCTAAACTTTTCTGAGGTTGAAAAATTGATCATGGCATAATATCCATTCATAGAACCTATGGGTGATACTAAAAAGCAATGTGAAGAATAGGTATATGACTGCTTGGGTTTTAATATGGGTTTTTTACCTATAACTCCTTCACCCTCAACTACTTCAAAATCATTAAGGGAGTCAAAAATATTCCAACGCCTACTGATTAGCTGGACGGTATCGCTACTCTGATTTTCTATGGTAATGCTATAACTAAAGGCGTAATAAACCTTTGAATTTTGATAGCGGTTACCTTCAAAATTTGAAGTAATTGAAATTTTTATTCCTTTTGTAACTTGCTGAATCATAGCTTCTAAATGCCTTAATTAGACAGGGCAAAGATACTAAATATTTTAAAAAATATGAAATTTTCCTTTTTTGGCATCTAAAGCAAAATCTGAGATGTTTCTTTTTTTTAGTTCATCCTTTACTTTGTGATTAAATGGGGAGACCAAATGATGAACAGCACAAGGGTTTGAATCACTGCATTTGGGGAGCCCCATATAACAAGAATTAAAATTATCATCCCCGTCTAAGGAAGAGATTACTGACATAAGATTTCCTTTCAATTGATCTCCAGAAAGGAAAAACCCGCCTGTTGGTCCCTTCGAAGAACTAATTATCTTTTCCTTGCTCAGATGTTGAAATATTTTAGCGAGAAAAGGGATGGGTATATTGATCTCTTTACCAACTTCTTTAGGACTTAATTTCTTGTTCTCAGAGGCATGAATAGCAAGATAGATTACCCCCCTGATTGCATATTTACTTTGATTGCTTAACATCATACAAATATATAAAAGATAAACTTGTCCTT
>CAYMKR010000064.1:0-10104 GCA_964390865.1 uncultured Flavobacteriaceae bacterium
GGCAAACCAAGAAAACATCACTTGAACAATATTCTAGGCCAAGAACCAATGGTATCAATGCGATTACTATTAAAGAGGGAGACGAATTACTCGAGGCTAAACTTACCAATGGTGACAGTCAAATTATGATTGCTGCTAAATCTGGTAAGTCCATCAGATTTGAAGAAGGGAAAACACGTCCAATGGGTAGAAATGCTTCAGGCGTTAGAGGTATTCGATTAAGAGATGACAAAGATGAAGTTGTCGGTATGGTTTCTATCTCTGATGAGGATAGTGACATTTTGGTTGTTTCTGAAAAAGGTTTTGGTAAAAGATCGAAGCTTGATGCTTATAGAATTACGAATCGTGGGGGAAAAGGTGTTAAGACCATTAATATTACGGAAAAGACAGGTGGATTGGTTGCTATCAAAAATGTAGATGACGATGACGACTTGATGATTATTAATAAATCAGGTATTGCCATTAGAATGAGTGTGTCTGATCTAAGAGTTATGGGAAGGGCAACTCAAGGAGTAAAACTGATCAATATTAAGGAGAATGATTCGATTGCAGCGGTAGCAAAGGTTAAAAGCGAAGCTGATGACGTATCGGAAATAGCTGAGGATGAAATAAAAACTGATGAAAGTCATGAAAATAATGAGCAAAATGATTAATTTTGCAAGCTAAATAAATCGATATATAATTTAAGTAAACAATTAAAATGAAAAATCAAATCTGGTTGTTAGTGGCATTATTCATAAGTGCGACTACATTTGCTCAAAAGGATGAAATTAAGGCTGCAGAAAAGGCCATTAAGAAAAATGATTACGTTACAGCGGCTTCCGAAGTAACTAAAGCCGAAGCATCGATCTCTGGTGCTGATGATAAAACAAAAGCTAAGTTTTATTATTTGAAAGGAGAAACTTATGCAGCAATGGCAAAAACTGACCCAAGTGAAGCTAATTATACAGCTGCTTCTGAGTCTTTTAACGAACTTTTTAGTGTTGAGAAAAAACTTGGATCTTCTAAGTATTCTGTTTTAGCTCAACCAACGCTTAGCGCCATGGTGTCTGACGTTTCTGCCAAAGGAATTGAATCTTATCAAAACAAAGATTATACTACCGCTAAGACTGAACTTTCTCTGGTTTATAATTTAAGTTCAACGGATACTCTTTATCTTGAATATGCAGCGAATGCAGCTTATCTAGATAAAGATTACGATACGGCTCTTACGTATTTTATTAAATTGAAGGATTTAGGATATACAGGAATCTCAACTGAATATACTGCCGTTAATGTGGAGAGTGGTGAAAGAGAAAACATGGGTACCAAAAATAATATGGACCTTATGGTGAAAACTGGAACTTACAGTGAACCTAAGGCTGTAACTACTGAATCAAAACAACCGGCAATTATCAAAAACATTGCATTTGTTCATGTTGAAAAAGGAGATACAGAGAAAGCACTAACGGCTGTTAGAGATGCTAGAGCGGTTGCTCCAGATGATGTAAATCTTATTTTAACTGAAGCAAACCTTCAGATTAAACTAGGTAACAAAGATGAATTTGCTACGTTGATGAGCCAGGCCATTGAACTTGACCCTACAAATGCTTCACTTTATTTTAACATAGGTGTTATTAGTGGTGAACAAGGTGATTTTGAAAAAGCTAAGGAATATTACAAAAAATGTATTGATTTAGATCCTACTTATATTGATGGATATATCAATTTAGGTTCCGCGTATCTTGAAGAAGATAAAGTTTTGGTAGAAGAAATGAATAAGAGCTTAAATAACTTTGATAAATACGACGAAATTAAAGCTAAGCAATCTGATTTGTATAAGACGGTTATTCCGTTATATGAAAAAGCTTATGAGCTTAGATCTGATGATATAGATACGATCAGAACATTGATGAGTTTATATGAAAACACTGAAATGGATGATAAGTTCAAAACAATGAAAGACAAATATGATTCATTGAAATAACTGAATCTATGTATTTTAAAAAAGGCCATCAGTTATGATGGCCTTTTTTTATGTTTCAAACATCAGGATTCTTAGTCAATAGGATACGTATAGAGGTTGCCTCCAATTCCTTTAAATTCTTCATCTGCTATCACAACAATTGAATCATTTAAAAAAGTAATGGCTTCCTTTTGAGTAATCAGGCCTAAATCAATATCTGATACTTCTCCTGAAAAGAAGTCATCTCCTTTCCAGTTTTTAAATATCCATATTTTATTAGAACCTAAGATGGCCAGTTTTTTTCTATTTGGACTTATTGCAGCGCCTGTAATCCAGCACTGATATTTCCCTGCCTTACAGGTTTTGAAACGACTTACTTTTTGTGCCCTTTGGTTAGAGGCATAATCTTCCATTCTGTATAGATTTGTATATCCGTCAAATGGTTTGGTTCGATTTTTAGTAAAAAGATACAGTCGTCCTTTGTAAAAGATGAAAGCTTCCAAATCGAAATTCTTGATACTGTCATTTGTGTTGTCCAGGTCTTGATCATTAAATTTAAATCTAATAATCTCAGCTTCCGTTTTTGTTGTTTTGATATCGATTGGATTCTCAATTTTATAAATGGTAAGGTCCTTTCTATTGTTGTTATTATTTCCGAAGTCTCCAATAAAAAAATGTCCAAAATCATCTTGGGTAAGGTCTTCCCAATCAATATTTTTTGCATTAGTGATTTCTATAGATCTATTGACAAGCCCCAACGAATCTATTTGATGGATTTCGGTACTATTCCCGCTATCATTGATGGCCCAAAGATTACCATCCTTGTCATACTCTATCCCAGAAATTTCGCTCAAATTTGAAGTTATAGAAAGTAGTTTGTTATCATAATTTAAAAAAGCTTTCCAGAGTAGAAAAATGACAATCAAAGAAACTGATATTGTAAACAGGACACGTTTTCGAATTTCCATAATTATTGTTATTGAATGCTAGGAATTAATGGGTTTAGTAAACACTTAAAAAAGTTGCTTCATCACCCTTAATTTATGAGTGTGTCTATGGGTATCAACATTGTAAATTCCACTAGAATCTAACCTGTCTATTCTAACTTTTCCGTTACAATGTATGATATAGTTATTCGCTAAAACTATTCCAGCATGTATGATTTCACCGGCTTCATTATCAAAAAAAGCAAGATCACCCGGTTCACATTCCTCGATAAAACTCAATACTTCACCTTGGCTAGCCTGTTGATGCGCATCCCTAAACAACTGATGACCATTAATTTTGTATACCATTTGAGTAAAACCAGAGCAATCAACGCCAAAAACCGTTCTTCCTCCCCAAAGAAAAGGAGCATTCATAAATTTATACGCGGTTCTCACTAAATTTAGTTTTGGCATTTTACCAGAAATGACATCACCATCGAATTCATAGTTATTATCACCTATAGCAAATTGCCCTTGATTATATTCAGGCAGAGAAGCCCCTAAGGTTAATATTTGTAGCTGTTTATCTTTATCCTGAATGAATGTGACCATCTCATCAGAACAAATACTATTATTTAATACAATTCTATTATAGGAATCTTCCGTCAGTTCAGTAATTTGCTTTTTAAGCACCCATCCTTCATAAAAGTCGTAATCCAAATGAATTTTAATCCATTCTCCTTCGGTTATCAATACTTGAAAAGTTTCTCCAAAAAGCATTTGAGACAACATCTCACTTCGATCTGAAGGCTCATTCCTGATCGCAATAAAATTTAAATGACAGATTCCGAATTCCATGAAAACTTTTTAGGGGTTCTTATGCAACACTTATTAAGCCAAACTAATTACCATAGCACTAGCACCACCGCCACCATTACAAATTCCCGCAGCTCCTATTTTTGCATTATTTTGTTGTAACACATTTATTAAGGTAACAATAATACGGGCTCCTGAGCAACCTAAGGGATGTCCAAGAGAAACTGCTCCACCATGAACATTCACTTTTGATGGATCTAATTCAAGTAATTTAATATTAGCCAAGCCTACGACTGAAAAAGCTTCGTTCAATTCATAGTAATCGATGTCATTTGCATCTATACCCGCATTTTTTAACGCCTTTGGCAAAGCCTTGGCTGGTGATGTTAAAAACCATTCCGGTGCTTGAGATGCATCCGCATAGCCATTAATAACAGCCACTGGTTCAATTCCAAGTTCATTGGCTTTATCCCTACTCATAATAACTAAGGCAGCTGCTCCATCGTTAAGAGTAGAGGCATTTGCGGCAGTAACTGTTCCTTCTTTACTAAAAGCTGGTCTAAGATTTGGAATTTTATCAAGTTTGACATTCTTAAACTCTTCGTCTTCAGTTAAAATAATTGGTTCTCCTCTTCTTTGTGGGATTTCAACAGGTATAACCTCATTGTTGAATTTACCTGTTCTCCAGGCATCAGCAGATCTTTGGTACGATTTAATGGCGAATTCATCCTGATCCTCTCTTGAAAAGTCATATTTTTCAGCACATGCATCACCACATGTTCCCATGTGCTTACCATCATAAACATTTACCAAGCCATCTTTTAATAATCCATCTTCAATTTGAATATTTCCAAATTTTTGACCCTTTCTGCCTTGCATATAATGCGGTATCATGCTCATATTTTCCATTCCACCAGCCACAACGATATCTGCATCGCCACATTTTATCGCCTGAGCAGCAAATGCAATCGATTTCATTCCAGAAGCACAGACTTTATTGATGGTTGTGCAAGGAATGCTATCAGGTAAACCAGCGTATAAAGCAGCCTGTTTTGCTGGAGCCTGACCAACACCGGCTTGAACTACATTTCCCATAAAGACTTCGTCAACTAAGGATGGATCTAGATCGATCTTTTGGAGGGCTGCCTTAATAGCGGCAGCACCTAATTTACTAGCAGGTATTTCAGAAAGACTTCCTAAAAAACTACCAATTGGAGTTCTTACGGCAGAAACTATGACAACTTCTTTCATAATCAATTCTATTTAATGGAAACAATCGTTTTTTCGTCAATTTTGCTTAAAATCGCTTATGCGAAAGTAAATAAATTTAGTGAGATTATTCTTTTATGTGATAAAGAATAAGGATCATGTTTAACTGCATTTGTACCTTGTTAGTGTAGTTTATACCATCAAATAATTTCTCAATGCATAGATATATTATCAAGCACGTGTATAAGTTCTTTAAAATAGGCAGTTTTGATGTATTATTTTTTACTTTTGAATCAGTAATAGAATTGCATGAAGGATTTCCTAAATAAATATTATCAAAATCACGCCCTTGTCTATAAAATTATTCTTTTTATAGTAATAACAGTAACGATCGTATATCTGTTTCCAAAAGGTGGCCAGTTTAAATATAACATTCAAAAGGGGAAGCCTTGGCAATATGAAAATTTATATGCTCCCTTTGATTTTGCCATTCTAAAAACAGATAAAGACGTTCAAAAGGAGATTGAAGAAATTGAAGCTAATAAGAAGCTGTTTTTTACCATAAAAGAGGATGTATTTCAAAAAGTGGAGGAACAGTATCTGTCCAAGATATTACTCATTCAAGATGATTCTGCGGCTTCAGGTATAGGTAAAAACAGGATAAAGACTTTTGGACAACGATTTCTTAAGAATGTTTATAAAGTAGGGTTTTTAAATAAATCGGATAATGAAAAGGTGAATAAGAACACCATTGTGTCACTGAGAAAAGGGAATGAAGCTGAAGACATTCTTTCTGACAATTTGTTTACCACAGAAATGCTCGTTCCAGAGATTCAAAAATATTTCAATAATACACGGTATCAAAAGTTAGAGCAGAATTTTACAACCTTATTCTTTGAAATTTTAGAGCCAAATATTTTTTACGATGAAGAATTCACACAAAAGGTAATAAATGAAGATATAAAAAACCTCACAGTTAACAAGGGTTTGGTTACTGAGAATGAGCGAATTATTGCTAAAGGTGATGTTGTTGAAGGTACTAAATATGAGATACTTATATCTTTAAAAAGTGAATATGATTCGCAGTTGTGGAGTAAGTCAAATTACAATTGGATTGTCTTAGGATACACTATTTTAGTAGCCTTGGTACTACTGATGTTAATGTTGTTTTTACAGCGTTATCGGAAGAATATATGGGAGAATAATACCAAGTTGACGTTTATATTTTTCAATATTATATTAATTGTTTTTTTAGTGACCATTGTGCAGAAATATTGGGTGAATTATATTTATGTGGTTCCAATAATTATTTTACCTATCATTTTTAAAGCTTTTTTTGATGCCCGTCTTGGCTTGTTTGCACACGTCGTAACAGTGTTGATTCTAGGTTTTATTGTACCCAATAGTTTTGAATTTATATTTCTTCAAATAATTGCCGGTATTGTAACAATTCTTACGGTATCTGAGCTTCACAGGAGGGCAAACTTATTTTTCTCAATTATTAAAATAACCGGCGTATATATTCTTGCTTATTTGGCTTTTTCGTTTATTCAAGAAGGAAATGCCCAACAACTTAAATGGGGATATTTTGTAATGTTTGCACTTAATGGCGTACTGTCATTTTTGTCTTTATTCTTGATTTTAATTTATGAAAAGACTTTTAACTTAGTTTCGGATGTCTCTTTACTCGAATTGTCAAATACAAATTCAAAGTTACTTAGAGAGCTCAATGAAAAAGCACCCGGAACATTTCAGCATTCCATGCAGGTAGCTAATCTTGCTGAGGCCTCAGCCAATGAAATTGGAGCAAATGCGATGTTGGTAAGAACAGGTGCCTTGTATCATGATATTGGTAAAATGGTCAACCCAATGTATTTTATTGAAAATCAAACAACTAGTGTTAACCCTCATAATGAGTTGCCTCCCCATGATTCAGCTAATATTATCATTGATCATGTATTAAAAGGTATAGAGATTGCCAAAAAGAATAGACTTCCTGACAGGATTATCGATTTTATTAGAACTCATCATGGAACTAGTATGGTCTATTATTTTTATAAGAAACAAAATGACATTACACCGGATCAGGTGAACCCTAAAGATTTTACTTATCCTGGGCCCATCCCTTTTTCAAAAGAAACTGCAATTTTAATGATGTGTGATGCCTGTGAAGCAGCTTCAAAGAGTATCAAAGACCCAACTGCCCTGTTGATTGATGATCTGGTTGAAAAGATCATTAACGGGCAGATGAGTAACGGGCAGTACATGAATTCTGACATCACTTTTAAAGAAATTCAAACGATCAAAAAGGTGATTAAAAAGAAGCTTAATAATATTTATCATCTACGAATTGAATATCCTGAATAATTCTATTCTTTTTTAATTTAAAAACTTAAGAATGAGTAGTTTGAAGTCAATACTTTTATTAATTATGTTTTTTTGTTCCAAGGTGTTTCCTTTTTGGACAGGATATTGAAATCCCGGCTGATACTATGGTTTTAACTAACCATAGCTACTTTGCATTATACGTATTACAAAAGAAGCAATGTTGGTAATTTAGAGATAGGCCTTTGGTCATATCATTTAATGGAGGTCGGGGTTCTGCCTCTTTATGGATGCATGTAGTCTGCACTGGACCTAAAGTTTTAAATATTGATGATGATGGTTATCCGCAACAAGCTTACGGAGTTCATGATAATGAAAGTTCTCTGCTTGATGTAGCGGATATCGTATATGTGAATCCTATGAATACAGGATATTCAAGAACCATTCCTTCAAGTGGGTACGAAGTGAAAAAAGTTTCTTTTTTTGCTATTAATGCGAAATATACAATATGGCAAATGGATCCCAGCGGAATACTCCAAGATAGAATAGGATTTAAGGGATATCGAAGTGGTCATATGATGTATTTAAGAAAATAAGATCTAGAGACAGCCAATCAAGATGTACGAGATTTTATCAAAAAAACATCTCCAAAAAGCAAATCAGCTAAATACTTGGGAATCATGCACATTCAAGCTTTACTGCATGGATTTGGAAGCAAAGCTAATTGTAATTTGAGACTAAAATTCAACCCTAATGAAAATTTGTTGGTTCATTTTTTTTATATTTAAGCTTTTGAAAACTAGTAACATGAGAAAATTATTATTTAGTGTTTTTATATTATTTTTAGTATTTGTAGGATGTGAACCTGAAAAGCAAGAAACAGTTCTGTTGAATCCAATGGAAGTCAGAGCTGAGTTTTCCGCTATGTTGGATGCTTATTATGACGGTACCTTGGCTTTAGATCCATTGACAGCTACGTCCAAAGGTGATCATAGGTTTAATTCAGAATTCCCTAATTACTTATCAAAATCATATAAGGATAGCAGTATTGCATTTTATAAGCGCTTTAAAGAACGGGCAGAGTCATTCGATAATCAATATTTACAGGCAAATGACACGATAAGTAAGGACATTTTGTTATGGGAATGTAATATAAACCTACAATCCTTAAAATTTAGAAGTGAATTGTTTCCTTTAGATCAAATGTGGACCCGAAATTTTGTCATGGGTCAATATGCAGGTGGCACAAGTGCTCAACCCTTTAAAACTGTAGAAGATTATGAAAATTGGCTAAATCGGTTAGATGGTTTTGTTGTATGGCTTGAAACTGCTGAGCAACGAATGAAGGAAGGGGCAAGTTTAAGATTTGTTCTGCCTAGTTCGCTAATTTTAAAGGTTGTTCCTCAGATAAAAGCCATGTGTATTGCCAATGTTGAAGAACATTTATTTTATGCTCCGGTGAAGAATTTTCCTAAAACTTTTTCAGAAGAAGACAAAGACCGTCTTAAATTAGAATATGAAAAAATGCTTTCTGAGAAGCTAATTCCTGCTTTTACAAATCTTCACGATTATGTGAGTACAGATTATTTGAATGCGGGGAGAAATTCAAGTGGTATTGATGCCCTTCCTAATGGTGAGGATTATTATAAAGTGGCTATTAAAAAATATACAACAACTCATCTAAGCCCAGAAGAAATACATCAAATCGGTTTGGATGAAGTTGCAAGAATTTTATCTGAAATGAATCGGGTGAAAGAAGAATTGGAATTCGAAGGAGAATTGATGGATTTCTTTGATCACGTGCGAACATCAAAAGATTTGATGCCTTTTAAAACGCCTGAACAGGTGATCAATCATTTTAATCAAATTCATCAAAGAATGAAGCCTCAATTAAAGAAACTCTTTAAAGAAGCTCCAAAAACTAAATTTGTAGTTAGACGGACAGAATCATTTAGAGAGTCTTCTGCAAGTGCACAGTACAATTTAGGTTCTTTGAAGGATAATCGTCCTGGAGTGTTTTATGTTCCCATCCCTGATGCGAGTAAATATAATATTCAACGAGACGAATCTTTATTCTTGCATGAGGCGATTCCTGGTCATCACTATCAAATCTCTTTGGCACAGGAAAACGATTCTCTGCCAAAATTTAGAAAAAACCTTTGGTTTAGTGCTTATGGAGAAGGGTGGGCACTATACACTGAATCTCTTGGAAAAGAATTGGGCTTGTATAAAGATCCTTACCAATATTTTGGGATGTTAGGTGCTGAAATGCATAGAGCAGTGCGCCTTGTGGTGGATACCGGTCTTCACTCTAAAGGTTGGACCAGAGAACAGGCTATTCAATACTCTTTAGATAATGAAGCACTGTCAAAGGCAATGATTACAAGAGAAGTTGAAAGGTATATGGCTAACCCTGGCCAGGCCTTATCATATAAAATAGGTCAATTAAAAATAATTGAACTTAGAACGATTGCTGAAAACGAGTTGGGAGATAAATTTGATATAAAGGAATTTCACCATATGATTCTGAATAAAGGTTGTCTTCCTTTGGCCATTCTTGAAGAAAGTATCTTGCAATGGGTTAAAGAAAATAAAGAATTAAGTGGTCAATAAATGTTGAAATTAACAGAAATTCGATTTCTAAATATGGATATAATCAGCTCATAATTAATTGGGTAACGATAGGGTGTTTTTTAAATCACTCAATAAAATTGTTTTTTTTTCGTTTAAAAAGCACGTTGTTTGATTTAGTATTTTGTGGTTGTCACAAGATTAGATCTTAAAGATTGATTAGAGAATTTAGTGACTAATCAATATTAAATAATAAAAAGGCGAGGATTGCTGTGTTAATATTTTTGCAGTTTCGATGATTTTTTATATTTT
>CAYMKR010000065.1:0-10025 GCA_964390865.1 uncultured Flavobacteriaceae bacterium
GATAGCAGAATTTAGAAAATTAACCGCATCATTACTTACCCCAACAACCAGGTCAATAGCGGCAAGTGCAACTAGTGCAATCAACATTAAAATATAGATATTCTCCATGATTTCAAGCTTATTATTTTGTGGCAAAGCTATAATACAAATCAGGTTTAAATGTTAACTTAATGTTACGTTTTTAAAAATATAAATAACATTTACTTAACTTTTAATTTACCCTTTTGGCTGCATTTGCTGAAGAAAAAAAATGTGAGCCTGGTGAGCTACACATGGCTGAGCTCAGGTTTCAAGTTGAATCTAAAAACAATCTTTATTTTTTGCTTTCTATGACTCTTATGAGAGTTTAATTTTAACAAATAATATCCCATAAATGGTGTTATATTTGTGAAAATTTGTTTTATGTATAAGACCATTTTTCTGTTACTATCATTTATTTTAGTGACGAACTGTAAAATAAATAAAGACCAACCAATGGAAAAGGACCATCAATTTACCAATGACCTTATCAATGAAACAAGCCCCTATCTTTTGCAACATGCACATAATCCTGTAGATTGGCATGCCTGGAATGATGAGACCCTCGATCTTGCCAAAAAAGAGAATAAACTACTCTTAATTTCAGTAGGCTACTCAGCTTGCCATTGGTGTCATGTCATGGAACATGAAAGTTTCGAAGATTCAACTGTTGCAGCCCTAATGAATAAAAACTTTATCAATGTAAAAGTTGACAGAGAAGAAAGACCCGATGTAGATCAGGTTTATATGAATGCCGTTCAGTTACTTACCGGAAGTGGAGGCTGGCCATTAAATTGTGTTGCCTTACCTGATGGGAGACCCATTTGGGGAGGTACTTATTTTCCTAAGGATAAATGGACCAATGCCTTGGCTCAATTAGCTGATCTCTATAAAAATGAACCCGAAAAAGCCGAAGAATACGCATCCAAACTTACTGAAGGGATTAAACAAAGTGGATTAATCACTTTGAACGAAGAAGAAGCGGTTTTTGTCAAAGAAGAACTTCAGGGAGCTATAGATGCTTGGCTGCCTACTATGGATCTTAAAAATGGAGGTAGAAAAGGTGCTCCAAAATTTCCAATGCCAGGAAATCTACAATTTTTACTGCGTTATGCTGTTCAAAGCCAGAACAAAGAAATCATGGAATATGTGAATACATCATTGACCCAGATTGCTTATGGAGGAATTTTTGATCATGTTGGAGGTGGATTTGCTAGATATTCTGTGGATGACCATTGGCATATACCACATTTTGAAAAGATGTTATACGATAATGCGCAAATGGTTTCCTTATATTCAAATGCTTATTTAGTGACTAAAAACCCTCTTTATAAAGAAGTTGTTTTTGAAACCATCAAGTTTGTAGAAACTGAATTATATAAAGATATTGGAGCTTTTTATTCTTCTCTGGATGCAGACAGTGAGAACGAAGAAGGTGAGTTAGAAGAAGGCGCCTATTACGTTTGGAATAAGGAGGTCATTACATCTCTTATTGGAGAGGATTATAAACTTTTCGCGAACTTTTATAATATAAATGGTTACGGCAAGTGGGAAGAAGATAAATACCATTTAATCAGATCTTCTTCAAAAACTGAATTCTGCAAAGAAAATAATATCAGTGAAGAAAATCTGGAGTCGAAAATTAAAAATTGGAAAGCTTTATTACTAGACGAAAGAAACAAAAGAGATAGACCAAGGCTAGATGACAAAACGCTAACCTCATGGAATGCACTAATGCTTAAAGGCTACGTAGATGCCTATAGGGTCTTTAAAGAAGAGAGGTTTCTTGACATGGCCTTGAAAAATGCACATTTCATCATGAATAAAATGGCCAAAGAAGATGGCGGTCTTTACAGGAATTTTAAGAATGGAAAAAGTAATATTGAAGCCTATCTTGAAGACTATGCTTCAGTATCTGACGCCTTTATAAACTTATATGAAGTTACTTTAGATGAGAATTGGCTAAATTATGCTAAACAATTTACCGATTATAGTTTTGATCATTTCTATGATGATGAAAGCAAGATGTTCTTCTTTACTTCAAATAAAGAAAGGGGATTGATTTCTAGAAAAGCTGAAACAGATGATAATGTAATACCCTCATCTAATTCAATTACAGCGAATAATTTATTTAAACTAGGGCATTATTATTCAAACGCGCACTATGCTGATAACGCAAAAGCCATGTTGAATAATGTAAAAGAAAATGCCATTATATATGGGTCTGGGGCCTCTAATTGGCTGAATCTTTATAGTAATTACCTCGGTGAGTTTTACGAAATAGCAATTGTCGGAGCAGACGCCAAGAGTAAATTAGACGAATTGAATGAATTTTATATCCCTAATAAATTAATTGTTGGAAGCTTAACAGAAAGCAGCCTTCCGTTGTTGGCCTATAAGTACAATGAAAATGAAACGACGATCTTTGTATGTATAGACGGAGCGTGTAAATTACCTGTAAATGAAGCCCCAAAAGCGCTCAAGCAATTGAGCAGCTCCTTTTAAACCTAAATATTATGAAATTTCTGATTCTGTTTTTTGTTTTCTTAGTTGCATTTGAACATTTTTATTTTATGATTTTAGAAATGTTCTTTTGGACCAAACCAAGAGGTTTAAAGGCCTTTGGTATGAAATTGGAACAGGCTGAAAATTCAAAGGTTTTGGCAGCAAATCAAGGTCTTTATAATGGGTTTTTATCCGCAGGTCTTATCTGGGGTGGAATAGCCCAACTAACTAACGTAATTGTATTCTTTCTAATCTGCGTTGTAATAGCTGGAAGCTATGGGGCATATTCTACTAAAAAAATTAAGTTGTTTTATGTTCAGGGTGTTCCGGCGTTGATAGGTCTGATTCTAATATGGTTTACTGGAAATATTTTTTAGGTTTTCCGGCAACAAAATTTTTAAGATAAAAAGGTTCAAAATAAGCCACATCTTCAAAATCAGAAACTTCATATTTTTGTGCAGACATAATTGCCATTTCTTTAGCTGAAGGATAGATATCATTAATAAATCTGGCGTTTTCATGTTTGATATGTAGTCTACATTTTTCAGCTCCATCACCTAAAAAGTAAACAACTCCATTGTCTAAAACTTCTTGAAACGAATCATCATCTATAATCTCGGCTTTTGTTTCTCTGATTTGTCGGTAGCGATTATCAAAAATAGCACTATAAACTTCCATCCTTCTCGCATCCAACATCGGAACTGCTATTTCTCCAAGCTCAAGTTGCACCTGACGCGCCATACTATCTAAAGTAGAAATCGAAATTAATGGTTTTTCAAGCGCATAACATAATCCTTTAGCTGCTGATACACCTATTCTTAATCCAGTATAGGAGCCTGGGCCCTTGCTTATAGAAATAGCGTCTAGATCCTTCATCTCTAATTCAGCCTCCTTTAGAATATCTAATATGAAAGTATGTAATTTTTCTGCATGTGAAAATTTGCCTTCATTCAATTCTTTCAAAACAATAAGATCTCTACCTCTTGAAATACTCACGGAGCAGTTTTTCGTCGCTGTTTCTATGTTAAGAATGATTCCCAATATGCGAATTTGAAATTATATATCACTCACAGGGATTCCATAGTAATACTCAAGTAATTTTACTCTAAAAATAAAATCATACTTGGCTCTTAAGAAATCAGAATTTGCAGTGACTAATCGGTTCTTTATTTGGCTATAATCAAATGAATTCAAAACTCCAACGTCAAATCGTTCTTGAGCATATTCAAAAGATACTTCACGAGCTTCTAATGATCTTTTCGAAGCATCATACAATTTCAAAGCACCAACAGCATCTGTATAAACTTGATGTATTATCTTTTCAAGATCTAATTCTTCTTGCTCCAATTGGTATTTTTGTTGGTCGTAATTTATTTTTGCTCTTCTCACATTATTAGACGCGCTAAAACCATTTAGAATAGGTATCTGCAATGAAACACCAAAAGCACTACCCTTATTGTCATTAATCTGATCAAAAAAGCCGTCAGCCGGACCGAGAACCGGACCAAAATTCGGTGAGATTACATTGTCGCCTGTAGTTTCAACCTGACCAATTACCGACGTCGGGTTATTTGGGTCTATTTCTGATCCAACAATTCTATCTCTATCAGAGTATCTAGAATTCCAATTATAAAAACCTGATAATGTAGGCTGCAAAGCACCTTTTGCCAACTTAACATCACTTTCTGCTATGTCTATATTAGTTTTTGCGACCTTAATCTCATTCCTAGTTTCTAAGGCCTTTTCATAGATCATATCAACCGAGTATTCTGGTAAATTAATCAATGGCAACGTCTCAATTTCTTCATTGGCAATATCAAAATTCTCATAATCTTCTAATTGTAATAGCTGGGCTAAAGAGATCTTGGCAAGTCGCACTCTATTTTCAGTTATTATCAGATTCTGTTCGTCATTCGCTAAAGTAGCCTCAACATCTAACAAATCTCCCCGAGGAAGCGTTCCCGCCTCAACAAGTTGATTTGTTCTGGCTAATTGCTCATTGGTAATCTCAACCTGAGGAATCGCCACATTCACAGCTTCTTTGCTAAACAACACCTCTAAATAGGCATTGATTACAAAAAGTGAAATGTCATCTTTCATTTTGTCCAACTGATATTGACTCGCCAGAATGCTCAATTCAGCCCTACGCAATTCATTTTGATTTCTTAAACCTCGGTATATTGCAACGCCTGAAGAAATACCCCCATTTGTTGTTTGGGTGGTCTGATTGATCAAGACTCCAGTAGTAACGTCAGTAGTCAAACCTGAATTCCAAGCAGCTGAACTATTAAAATTCAGATTTGGAATAAAATTTCCGATGGCGGCTCTTTTATCAACTTCAGCAAGAGCAATATTATTCTCTGATTGCTTTACACTAATGTTATTTTCGATGGCATAATCTACGCATTCACGTAAAGTCCATCTTTTTATATCAGGGTTGATTTCTTGAGATTGGGCAGATAAAATAAAACTGAATAATAAAATCAGGCTGAGTAGTGGTTTCATAAATGTGAAATTTCAATATTTGAATTTTGAATATAAGACGAGGTGTTAAAAAATTTGTTACACTATTTCTTAAAAATTATCACATTGAAGATTTCTTCCAACTCCTGTAGAATAAAAACAAGGCCACAGTAATCAATAAATAAGGAAAGGCCATTAAATATACAATCCCTGAATTAATGCCTTCTGCCACTTCTTCTCCACCTTGTTCAACAACTGCACGACACATGGCACATTGTCCAAATGAATCAATTGACAACAATAGAATTGCTATAAAAGGTAATTTTCTAAACATGAAGTGTTATAAGTACTTTTTGAACCGATCTAAATCGTCACAAAAATTGCCCTGCAAAATTACACATATAGACAAAACTAGCCAAATCTATTCGACTAATCCTAGGTATTTGTTTATATAGAAATGCGGCTCACAGAACCGAACTAACAATTTGAATATCTGCATATTGCCATGCCAAATCAAACTCTCTTTTAACTTGTGCAGCTTCATCTAGTTTATTCTGACCAATTAGACTTTCATGGAGTCCTATTAATGACCATCCATTTTGTCGGTAATAATCAAGGTCTTCTCTATATATTTTTTCAGCTTCAGTGAACTGCCCATCTTTCAACAACAAAACACCTAATTGCTGTCTTGTAGGAATGTACCATTCTGCAGGCTCATTATAAGGTAATTCATCCTCATAAATTACGGCCTTTTCTAAATGAGCTATTCCTGCCGAAAGATCTCCTGAGGCAGCCTTAAATTCACCGGCAAGGGATTCATAAGCTACTCTAGCAATGTTTTCATGGCCCAAGTCTTTATCCCTGTTTTCAAGTGCCAATAATTCTTCTTGCGCTTCTTTCAGGTTTCCTTTGCGGACAAAAGCAATTCCTCTTGAATAATTCCAAATCATTTTCAAATAAGTATACGAATCCCCGGGGTTTGGAGTTGTAAGAATTTCATTCCACTTACCGAATCTCAGGTAGGCTAATAAAGGAGTTGATGCTAAATTTTCAAATACCTTATCGCCTTCAAGCAAACTTGGAGATACTTTTTCTGCAGTTTTTTTCGCTGCATCAATAGATAATTGCTCGTTACCCAGCATACTGGCCGCCGACCATAAAAAATGAATATTATGGGGATAATACCCTAAAGGATACATCCCTTGAGAATAACACTGTGATATATAATCTTCATCCACCAGAATAGCCGCTTGATTCACTTCAACAGCCTCTTTATACCTTCCAACCCTCATATATACGTGACCAGGCATATGCACCATATGACCAGCACCCGGCATCAAGAACCTTAATTTTTCTGCGCTAGGAACAGCCAAGTCAGGTTTTGGCAATTCAACCATATGTATATAATAATGATGCGCCCCTGGATGTTCAGGATTCAATTTAATTGCCTTCTCCAAAGCTTTTTTGGCTTCAGGAATGTTTGGGGAGGGTTCTCCATTCTCATCCCAATAGTCCCAAGGAACTGTATTCATTATAGAAGCTGCATATAAAGTCAAAACATCAGGATCATTCGGGAATTCAACAGCAACCTTACTCATGGCATGCATATATGCCAAATTCAGGTCTTTCAAATCTGCCAGCGTATCTTTACTATTACGGGATGACAACGCCATTATAAGTTCCTTTTCTTTTTTGCTAACATTAGCACTCTTACTCATAGCCTTCTGAATTGCTTCATAGGCCTTCAGTCTTCTTTCTGTCGTAGGAATCTGGTCATTAATGTTTGGTCCTAAAACCAGTGCTTGACCCCAATAGGTCATCGCAGCATCAGAATCTAGCCTTGAAGCTTCTAAAAAAGACCGATGTGATTCAGCATGGTTAAACGCAAAACCAAGATTCAAGCCTTGATTAAAAAACAGCTGTGCCTGGCTTGAACTCGTTTTAATTTTAAACTCATGAGCGCCTAGATTTTCAAATAACGGCGATACTTGCTTCGTTGAATCTATGTCATCTAATAGAAAATTCGTTGAAGTGCATTTGACTGCGTTCATACCTGCCTTAACTGGGATTTCCAACTCATTCATACCTCCAAATTTCAGGAAGATGATTAAAAGGACACCACTAGTTAAAACAAAAATAAAAAGGTTCAGTTTGGTTTTCATTTTTTTTAAATATAATTAAAAATTTTCTTTAATGCTGAATATCAGCTTAATATACAAAATTTGTGATTAATTCTAACGAATATTGACTAACTTGAACAAAACACATCTAATTAAAACCAAACTATTATGAAAAAAATCATGCTTATGGCGCTTGTGTTGCTAATGACTTTGCAGCTTAGCGCCCAAGAAAAACTTTATTTAGTCTTCGAATTCATGAAAGTAGATAATGAGCAGGAAGCTGCATATGCTGAAACCGAAGAGTTTTGGGCTAAAATTCATGAACAAAGAATTAAAAACGGTGACATTATTGGTTGGGATTTATGGAGCCTTCAACCAGGTGGAGAAGATCAACATTTCCAGTACCTAACAGTTAACCTTTATAATGACCCTGTCAAGATGATGAGCGGAGCAGGTGATTTCAATGCTGCAGTGAAAGCTGCTTATCCTAATATGTCAGAGGAGGATATTGAAAAACAGATGACAATGACAGCCAAATCTCGAGACCTAGCAGTACGTATTTATTTGGAAGAAATTGACGCTACAACTGGTGATTTTGCTATGGAATTGGGAACAATTGCGGCTATTAATATGATGAAAGTTGACCCAGAAAATACAAGTAAATATGAAAAAATGGAATCGGAAATATTTAAACCCATGCATCAAAAAGATGTAGATAATGGTGTACGTGGAAGTTGGGGCTTATTAAAATTTCTGTCTCCCTATGGAACAGACACATACGCTACTCATATTACAGTTGACATGTATAAAGATTATAACCAGTATTTTAATCCTCCAGAAGTTGCAGCTTCAAAAGAAGCCTCTGGAGCGCAACTGAAACAGATAAATGAAGGTGTCGCCTCAAGAAATCATAAATTCATGTACTTAGCAACCTTAAGGAAAACACATAAAAAATAAATAAATCAAATACTGCCAGGTCTAACAAGCTTGGCAGTTTTACATGCCGTAATATGGCGATATCATCAGATAGACAACTACTCCTGTAATCGTTACATAAAGCCATAAAGGAAAAGTGATTCTGGCAATTTTCTTGTGTCTTTCTATTTCATTCGTTAAACCACGAACAAAAGTGATCAATACAAAAGGAATCACTATGATGGATAGTAAAATATGAGAAATCAAAATAAAGAAATAAACATATTTAACCATTCCAGAACCACCAAACGTAGTTGAGTTGGAGGTCATGTGGTACAATACATAAAAAATCAAAAACAAGGCAGAAAGTCCTATAGCTGATTTCATCAACTTTTGATGTAACTCAATCTTCTTATTCTTAATCGCCCAAAAGGCAGCGATCAAAATCACAGTTGTAATACCATTGATGGTGGCATATACAGGTGGTAAAAATACGGGTAATTCCAAGTCCAATTTAACGCCAAACAATCCTGCCACGGCAAGAGGAATGACAATGGATAGAATCACAATAATTCGATTGTATTTTTTCGACGCTTCCATATCTGAATTATTCCTTTAAGAGAAGTTTAATATCCTCCTTTAACCATTGAATTTCCTTATCATCAAGCCCATTATAAAATTTAATCGGATTCTCTATCCCTCCGTTTACAACAGTTCTTGATCTGATATAGCCATCTTTGTCAATAAGAGCAAACAAGCCAGAATGTTCAAATCCACCTTCAACGTCCTTATTTTCTCCAGCATACAACTTAAAACCATCATTTGAAAATGAGTAAACATCAGCTTTATCCCCTGTTAAGAAATGCCAGTTCTTTAAGGTAGCGCCTTTTTCGGTCGCATAAGTTTTTAATACTTCAGGTGAATCTCTTTCAGGGTCAATAGAAATAGAAGCAATCCCAAATGATGGATTACCATAAAACTCTTTTTGAATTTTGACCATATTCTCATTCATTTTTGGGCAAATCGTCGGACAGGAAGTAAAGAAAAATTCTACAACATATACCTTATTCTCATAACTGGCATCTGTAATCAATTGATTATCTTGATCAGTAAACTGAAAAGCCGGAACCTTTTCAAATTTCAACAAATCAGCACCACCAAATAGCCTATCTACAATTTTTGGTACAGCATAAATACCAAATACCAAAATCACAAATGTAATTGCGATATAAGAATTTTTTTTCATAATATACCTTTATAGAATGTCAACTTAGATCTCTCTCTTATTCTTTTTTAATGCAAGCCTGGTTTCAGCCATCACTACCTTTACGTCGTCTACCATTTCCTGATGTACAGTTGCAACAGATTCTGCATTATAACCATACAATAGCCCTTCTTCTTTAGCTTCCTCATCATTTCTACCTCTAAGGTTCAGTTCTTTATCAATGATAAAAGCGTAGGGCGTATACAGTTTACTATCCAATTCATAAATCGTATTCAAGCTCCCAAACATCTTTTTAACCTCATCTTCTTCCCCAAACAAAAAGCGCCATTTATCAACATTGTATGTAGCCCCAAGTTCTTTTTTTAACTGCATGGCATCCGCTTCTGCTCCTTTAGGTAAGACCACAATAAATTGAAAGCCTTTAAACCCATAAAAATGTTTGTAGATCTTCTCATTCAAATTCAAAGCATTGGTTTTATGATTCAAAAGGTCAGAACCAAAAAAGCACAAAACACTGATATTATTCTTCAATTTAACAGAATCTGATTCCGCCATATGCGAAATATCATCTACATTAGTTGTTAAAATGGGTAATTTCGCAAAATTGTTGGTACCTGTTAAGAGTAACAAATAAAACAATAGTGGTCCGAAAAACAGGATCGATAAAACAATTGTATTTTTACCTGGTTTTGCCATAAAGTAAAGGTATAAAAAAAGTGTTTTGAAAAATCAAAACACTTATAAATTCGTTATAAATGGATTAATTATAGCTCCATCTT
>CAYMKR010000066.1:0-9849 GCA_964390865.1 uncultured Flavobacteriaceae bacterium
AACGAGTCGGCATTAGTAGCCGCCAGAAAAAGCAAGAAAAGTGTTCATCACCAAGACTTCTTGGATGCTGTTGACAGAATTGTTGGTGGTCTTGAAAAAAAGAATAAGATTATAACAATCAAAGAAAAGAAAACTATTGCTTATCATGAGGCAGGACATGCAACGGTTAGCTGGATGCTGGAACATGCTGCACCCTTAGTTAAGGTTACTATTGTACCTCGTGGAAAATCACTTGGGGCTGCCTGGTATTTACCAGAAGAAAGACAGATTGTAGAAACTGATCAAATGCTCGATGAAATGTGTGCTACATTAGGCGGCAGGGCTGCAGAAAAAGTAATGTTTGATAAAATATCTACTGGAGCTTTAAACGATCTTGAAAAAGTTACAAGACAAGCAAGAGCTATAGTGAGTATTTATGGACTTAATGAAAAAATAGGGAACATTACCTATTACGATTCAAGTGGACAGAATGAATATGGCTTTACAAAACCTTATAGTGAATTGACGGCTCAAACTATAGATGAAGAAATTTCAAAAATAATTGAAAAGCAATATGTAAGAGCCATCCAAATACTTAAGGATAATAAAGATAAACTTATAGAACTTGCTGAAATTTTGACTGAAAAAGAAGTGATTTTCGAAGGAGATCTTCACAAGATCTTTGGAGAAAGGCCATTTGCTAAAGAAATTGAAGAGTCTAAGGAAGTAGATCCGCCTAAAGTTAAGGTTGAAGATGTGCCGGAAGTTGAGCCGGAAGCAAGCGAAACAGATAGTCCTAAGGAGGAAATTACAGAGGAAAAATCAAAATAATCAAAGTGTTTTTGTACATTTGATCTATACTATTTGATTATGAGTTTTTTTAATAAATTTTTTAAAAATATAGTTAAAACTTCTCAAAAAGAAGAAGGCAAAGAGTCAATTGACCAAGATGGTGATCTTTCCATCGATGAGTTATTTGTTAAGAAATTCATCCATAAAGGTGGTAAATTTCTGTATTGTTCTGATGCTGAAGAAGTAGAGAAGAATTTGGTGCAAGTACTCCAGGAAAACCAGTGGAATAATGTAGTTACGTTTAGTGATGAAGTAAATAAATTACTCACTGTTATTAAAAGCGCCAAAACGAACAAAATCATCCCTTCCCTTCCCTTTATGACTCAATGTGAATGCCTAATTGCCAACGACGGAAGCCTTATGTTTTCATCTAAGCAGTTAAAAGACAAAAAGCTAAAGGACCTTCCCAGTAATTTTATTGTTTATGCCAAAACAAGCCAGATTGTTAAAGATTCTCGGGATGGAATTTCAGGGATTAGGAACCGGTCTGAAAAGAACTCCCCCACGATTATTAGTTCTATCAAAGATTTCATTATAAACAAAACGGAGACTGATTTTATGAGTTATGGAAACACTAATTCCAAAACGCTATATTTGCTGCTGCTAGAAGATTTATAAATTCATGAACAATTTTACCAAACGCATAGTTTTTGGCCTATTATACGTGGGTCTTGTCATTTCTTCCTCAGCGCTGGGGGCATTGTTTTTTTATAGTTTGTTCCTTGTTTTCATGATGATCTGCATCTATGAATTCATAAAAATTATTGAACTTAAAAGTATATTTCCTTACCTTCTTGGAGCCACTTGCTTTTTTACAGCAGTTATTTCAAACAACAACCTTGTGGTTTTTGAGGATGATTTTTCAGAAAAACTTATTTTATCAATTTTTCTTGCAACCATATATTTTTCATTTATTCTGGCACTTGTCTCTTCCAGAAAAATAGGCAGACAGTACTTGGGCAAGAATTTTTTAACTTTAATGTATATAGCCATACCCTTTTCATTATTAATCAAAATCCCATATTTGAATTTTGAAGGAACTTTTGACACTTCAATCATCATTGGTATTTTTATATTAATTTGGAGTAACGATGTTTTTGCATTCTTAATTGGAAAGAATTTTGGTAAGCATAAATTAATTGAAAGAGTTTCTCCAAACAAGACTATAGAAGGTTTCTTAGGAGGCTTCATATTTACATTTATAGCAGGATATTTTGTGGCAAATTACTGCAGTAGTATTCAGCCTGTGCAATGGTTTACCATTGCCATCATCGTTAGTATTTTTGGTGTTTTAGGTGATCTGATTGAATCAATGTTCAAACGTCAGGCTAAAGTGAAAGATAGCAGCAACCTTCTTCCCGGTCATGGAGGCTTTTTAGATAGGTTGGATAGTATTATCTTTGCAACACCTTTTATATTTATTTATTTATTCCTTACTACATAATGTTTCATAAAGAAGGCTTTAAAATCATATTAATAACTGCACTAATTATGGTTAGTGGCCTATTGTTAATAGATAATTTTATCGGTATTTACTGGCTACAGAAATCATTGATGATTATATTATTAGTGTTTTTCATTTTGGTATTGCAGTTTTTTAGAGACCCTAAAAGAAACACAATTTTAGACGATGATCATATAATAGCTCCCGCAGACGGAAAAGTGGTTGTGATTGAAGAGGTTGAAGAGAAAGAGTATTTCCAAGGGAAAAGAAGGCAGATTTCCATTTTTATGTCTCCTTTGAATGTACATATCACGCGCTACCCAATTTCTGGGAAAGTAACTTATAGCAAATATCATCCGGGTAAGTATCTAGTTGCCTGGCATCCAAAATCATCTGAAGAAAACGAACGCACCACTATAGTTATTAATAACAATTCTTTAGGGGATATTTTATACCGCCAAATTGCCGGGGCTGTGGCCAGAAGAATTGTAAATTATGCTAAAATAGACAGACAAGTTATTCAGGGCGAAGACGCGGGTTTTATCAAGTTTGGTTCCAGAATAGATATTTTCGTACCTTTGGATATGAAGATTAACGTCTCACTTGATCAAAAAACCAGAGGTGGTGAAACCATCATAGCTTCTAAATAATGGATGACCTAAACAGAAGATTTAACAAAGCATTCGAAATAGCATCGGCTATGACTGAAAAATTACCGGCGGATGTTATGCTTCAATTTTACTCCTATTACAAACACGCTACTAATAACGATAGCGTTGTGAGACCTTCTGGCGATAATATGGTGAGAAACGCATTTAAATTAAACGCCTATTTCCAACTCGCTAATATTTCTGAAGATGATGCTAAAAAAGAATATATCCATCTTGTCGAAATACACACTGGTGAAAAAGTCCTTTAAAACTACTACTACTAACAATTAATATTACTTAACATGAAGAAGATTATTAACTTTTCTCTTATCATTATCATTTCAATTAGCTTTTTCTCTTGTGGGAAAGAAAAAACACAGGAAGAAAAACCAATTGAGCAAGCTTTGTACACTATTGATGCTAAACAATCAACTGTTCAATGGACGGCGTATAAAACTACAGACAAAGTGCCTGTTAAAGGAACCTTTACGGAAATTAACATCAGCAAAACGAATGATGGCAGCACTGCCCCTGCTTCATTAGAAGGTCTTGAATTCGAAATTCCAGTTTCAAGTATTTATTCTAAAGATAGCATTCGAGATGGGAAATTAAATAAATTCTTCTTTGCTGTTATGGAGAATACACTAAGTTTAAAAGGAAGCTTCTCCATAAAGGATGAAAGTAACGGTCAAATCGCACTTTCGATGAATGGATTGATTAAAGAACTCCCATTTACTTATGAAATGAGTAAGGATACCATTCTGATCAATGCCAAAATGGATCTAAACAATTGGGAAACAGAAAACGCGCTTGAATCATTACATCAAGCTTGCTTAGAATTGCATACAGGAGCTGACGGAGTTAGTAAAACTTGGGACGAAGTAAGTATTTCTGCCAAAATACTATCAGTCAAAAAATAGCATCTAAAGAAGGTAACCAAGATAGGCGGCATATTTTTCAAAACATCAGATCTTACCAAAATTTAATTTTGGTATAGTAAAAATCTAGGGTTGGTTGTTGACGCCTATGGTTCCCCTTTTTGAATATAGAAATGCAAACGATCCTGATCAAATCAATTATCTGCAATGAAGTCTTTTTAGAGATGACACCAAATGCTTCGAACTTTCCAAAAGAGTTCATGAATAATTACCGGCCGGCCGACCGTGAAGCTTTAGTTTTGGAACTCAAAAAAAGACGGCGTTTCCATATGTAATGAAATCGAATCTTTTGACGACGGAAAATTCATGTACATTCTGGATCCTGATGGAAACAAAATAAAACTTTGGGCGTAAGTTGATCAGTTTATTACTGATAGTTTACAAGGTAAAACCACCGAGTAATTTATTATCAATTAAAGGGATGCCAAACTTTTCTCAACCATGGCAATTTTTGCCAAAGCATCAGCTTCCTTCTTTTTTTCATTGCTGATCACTTGTTCAGGAGCATTATTCACAAATCTATCATTACTCAATTTTTTCTGAACGGATGCTAGGAAACCTTTATGATAGGCTAATTCTTCCTGTAATTTAGCCGTTTCCGCTACAACGTCAATTTGTTCAGCAAAAGGAATGAAAAACTCATTGGAGCCAACTCTAAAGGTCAATGCTTTTTCAATTTTTGAATCAATTTCCTTTACTTCAGACACATTACACATTTTCTTAATGAGGGCATAAAACTCAGGATTTATGGACTCTTTTTTAATAAGTGAAAGTTCCAGGGATTCTTTAAAAGAAATATTTTTTTGTTTCCTCAAATTACGGATGGCTGAAATAACTTCCTTAATCATTTCAAATTCTTCCAAAACAGCTTCATCGAAAGGCTGATTTGTTGGATAATCTGAAATAATCAATGCCTCCTTTTCAGTTCTTACTTTAAAATACTGCCAAATATCCTCAGTAATAAAAGGCATGAATGGATGTAATATTTTAATGTTATCTTCAAAAAAGCCAATAGTTGCTTCAAGTGTTTTCTTATCAATGGGCTGACCAAATTCAGGTTTTACCAATTCTAAATACCATGAAGAGAAATCATCCCAAACCAATTTATAAATAGCCGTTAAAGCGTCTGATAATCGATATTGTTCAAACTGTTCTTCAATAAATTTAAGCGTCTTTTGAAATTTAGCCTGATACCAGTTAATAGCCATTTTTGCCGATTCAGGTTGTTCAATTTGATCAGATCCTTCCCATCCTTTAACAAGTCTGAAACCATTCCAAATTTTATTGGCAAAATTTCTTCCCTGCAACATCAGACTTTCATCGAACAATAAATCATTTCCTGCCGCCGAACTCATCAAAATTCCTGCTCTTACCCCATCTGCTCCATAAGACTGCATCAGCTCTATTGGATCAGGAGAATTCCCTAAAGATTTCGACATTTTCCTTCTTTGCTGATCCCTAACCAGTCCTGTAAAATACACGTGTTGAAATGGTTTTTCGTCTGCAAATTCATATCCAGCGATAATCATTCGAGCCACCCAGAAAAATAAAATATCCGGTCCAGTAACAAGGTCATTCGTTGGATAATAATACTTAAATTCTTTATTCTCAGGATTATTAATACCATCAAACACACTTATTGGCCATAACCAAGATGAGAACCAAGTATCCAAAGTGTCATTATCCTGTCTGAGGTCAGTGAGCTTGAAATTCGAATTCCCAGTTTTCTCTTTTGCCAAATCAAGTGCTTCTTCAACACTTTCAGCCACAACAAAATCATTGGTACCTGATCCATAATAGTAAGCTGGTATTCTGTGACCCCAGTATAATTGTCTTGAAATATTCCAATCTCGAATATTTTCCATCCAATGACGAAAAGTATTCACGAATTTATGTGGAACCAGTTTTACTTCACCTGTATTCAAAACCGCATCAATGGCCGGTTTCACTAAATCTTCCATTTTCAAGAACCATTGTTCAGATATCTTTGGCTCTATCACAGCTTTAGTTCTCTCAGATGTACCCACCTTATGCATATAGTCTTCTGTCTTAACCAAAAAACCTTTATCCTTAAGTTCTGCAACAATTTCCTTTCTGACTATGAATCTATCTTTCCCTTCATAATGCAATCCATTGGCATTCAAAGTAGCATCATCATTAAAAATATCAATTACTTCCAGCTGATGCTTTTCACCGATGATTTTATCATTAGGATCATGTGCAGGTGTGATTTTTAAACTACCCGTACCAAATTCAATATCTACATAGGTATCCTCTATGATTGGGATTGAACGACCAACAATTGGAACAATAGCCCTTTTTCCCCTTAAGTGAGAAAATCGATCATCCTCTGGATGTATGCAAATGGCAGTATCACCTAAAATAGTTTCAGGCCTGGTAGTAGCGATTTGGATTAGGTCATCACTTCCCTCAATAGCATAATCAACATAATACAATTTACCTGGCTTTTCAATATAGATTACCTCCTCATCACTAAGCGTAGTTTTAGCTTCTGGATCCCAGTTAACCATGCGATAACCCTTGTATATCAGTCCTTTGTTATGCAGATCTTTAAAAATCTTATTCACTGAACGATTAAGATCATCGTCCATTGTGAATTTGGTTCTACTCCAATCGCAAGAAGCTCCAAGCTTTTTCAATTGCTCTAGAATCATCCCGCCATGCTTATGCGTCCAATCCCAAGCGTGATTTATAAACTCTTCTCTACTAAGATCAGATTTATTAATTCCTTGTTCTTTTAACTTCGCAACGACTTTTGCCTCTGTAGCAATAGAGGCATGATCTGTACCTGGCACCCAGCATGCATTAAAGCCTTGCATTCTCTTTCGTCGAACCAGAACATCTTGTATGGTATTGTTCAACATATGCCCCATGTGCAACACTCCGGTAACATTTGGTGGTGGAATTACTATCGTATATGCCTCACGTTCATCTGGTTCTGAATGAAAATAGTTATTGTCCATCCAATATTTATACCATTTCTCCTCTACCTTAGCAGCATCGTATTTCGCTGGAATATTCATATGTTAAAATTTTGTCAAATAGTGTGCAAAATTACAATTTTAAGCAATAAATTAGGTCAATTAAAGTTAGATTTATTCTAAAATGTGTTAATTTTGGCGTAAATTATTTATCATGAAAAAAATACTAGTATTATTATTTATCGGAGTGATGTCTGTTTCAATGAATGGACAAACGGAGCAGGATATAAAAAAAGATTATACAGGACCCGTAATTGAATTTGAAAATGCGGTTATAGACTATGGTGAAATAGCTGTAAATTCTGATGGAAACAGGGTGTTTAAATTTAAAAATACAGGTAAATCTCCTTTGATTATTTCAAACGTAAAAGGAAGTTGTGGCTGCACAGTCCCAACAAAACCAGAAGAGCCAATTATGCCAGGTGAAACAGGCGAAATAAAGGTTAAATATGCTACTAACAGAATAGGGCCTTTCTCTAAGACTGTTACAATTACTTCAAATGCTTATGAACCAAAAGTGGTTTTAAAAATTAAAGGACGAGTCCTGGAACAGCAAGCGGATGACATGCAGAAAAAGAAAAGTATCGTTTCTGAAACAAATTAAAAAAAAAGCCCATTCGGGCTTTTTTTTATAACATACTTCTCAAGTAAAATTGAAACTTAAGGTGTTCTCCATTCCTATCTACCAGCATCCTAATTTTTTTATCCTCCTTTTGTGAGAGCATAAAAACAATCTCTTCCATGCCTAAATTATAGGCTTCCTTCCCGTTTATCTCTAATATAATATCATCTATCAATAATCCAGCATAATGAGCAGGGGAACCTTTCCTTATTAACGAGATCTTGTAACTTGGTTTGTAGGTTAAGCCGTACCTATAAAAAATTTCAGTAATAGATTTACTTTGTCCTTGAACTGATTGATTAAATCTGGCCACATTCTCCTTAACAAGCATCTCTCCTCCGAACATCAATTCAATTCCACTTTTATTATATAAGAACGGTTCCTTGTAAAATCTGCGATTCTTTTTAAGGATAAGTTGACTTTTCGAATAATTCATAATAACAATAAATCTTTTCAAAATGCCAGCTCCCAAAGTTCCATTCCGATCTTTATTGGCATGAACCCTAACTATGGAGGTAGAATCCGGGTATGAAACAGTAGCATCCTCAAACTCGAAACTTCCTATTTTTATTTTTTTAATCTTACTTCTTTTTCCTAATATATCTCCATTAAGTCCTTTACCTAAGAAATCATCAAAATAATTATCTCCAATAATGATGTCTGGGTTCGAGTGAGGAAACAACCACAAAGAATCGCCTCCACCTGAATCAATCAACAATTTAACGGGAATTTCTTTACCCAGGTTATTCTCAACGATAACATCTATAAAAGGTTTGTTATTATAAAAATCTAAAGGAAATGTCTCGCAGCCCTTACAGGTCTTAGCATCATAAGTGTCTGGATTATAAAAAGTAATCTTTTCAGTCGCGTAATTAATTTTTATCACAAAATCTCCAAATAGATCTCCACCAATAATCCCATGAATATCCATCCCCATTTTAGCTGAAAGATCAAAAAGGTCATCGGTAATAACGAACAAATCCAGATCAGTATTTACAACTCCTTTGAGCTTGAAGTAATTACCACGTGACTTCATCGCATTAATGGGATTCCCCTCACCCAATCCTCTCAATTGCATCTTGACAACATTTTTTAACTCCAGAGAATCTTTAATCTTTAAATTAAAGAGCATAGTTTTCCTGACTCCTGTATCCAATAAAAAAGAAAGTTTTCGGCCATTGACTTCAGCTGAGATGACCACCATATTATTTACTAAAGAAAAAGTCGTGCTGACGCTTTCTTTACCACTATCAATAATCTTAAATCTCCCCTGTGCCTTAACAGATAAGGAGACACATAGAAATAAAAGGATTAGAATGAATTTGTTAAACATGATGTAATGTGAAATAGCTTATGGAAAGTACTATAAAAATGAGAGGCAGCAATAATTTTAAGAAATATTTAGCTTTTAAAAATCGCCGACTACCTAACTATTTTTTCACATATTCGTTGACCTTATCAAGGATAAATGGAACCATCTCTTTAGCAATGATAAAACCTACAAAAAACTTACGTGTTCTTTTATTAGCCATAAGAACCGTACTCAACAGATTCATTGCAGCCTTTTTATAATGATCAAGGGAAAAAGAATCCATTGAATTTTTAAAACTTCCTTTAAAAGACCCTCCTTGAAAGATAGCAGCTGGAATCGAAAATACAGGACTATTTAGGATTTCTTCTTCTTGAGCTTTAATTGTATTTGCCAAATCTTGTTTAGCCAAATTTAATCCCTCAAAAGTGCTGATCTTAACTCCTGATTTACTCTTCATAGTCTATGGATTCATTAAAAACATCATCATCCTTCAGGGCGCCCTCAACAATTTTATCTTTAATCTTCAATTCAATACCCTCCTTAGCAAACATGTTATAAATAACCAAGATCACTAAGTAAATAACTCCTACTAGAGCAAAACCTATAATTTCACTCTCAAAGAAAGTGGCTAACCAAAAAGCCAAAGAAATACTAAACATGAGTAAAATTAAAATACCCATGATCAATAGCAGAAATGAACTAACCAGTCCTGCAGCTACGTTGGCTATGGCACCAATAAAATTGAATTTAACAAGTTGAATTCTATTTTCAACATACTTTTTAACCAAATCTATCATTAGATTAAATCAGCGTTAATTTATATTGAATTAGAATTGGCTTCCATCTCTTTCGCCTCTTTTCTCATAGAATCAATTTTTTCCGAAAGTTCTTTCTCCAAATCCTTTACCTTGGCGGAAACTGTGTCAAACTTTTCCTTCACGGTAGCTTTAACATCATTAAACTTTTCTTTAAAATCGGTTAATGATTCACTATCTAAATCTTTTAATTTTTTAGACAATTCATTAACTTTTTTATCTAGATCACTCTTCA
>CAYMKR010000067.1:0-9826 GCA_964390865.1 uncultured Flavobacteriaceae bacterium
CTTCAGTTTTAATCAACAGCTTCAATCAATTTATTTTTTAAGTATTATTATTATGGCAGCTAGTTCTAAGGAAATTGAACGCTCTAAGAATTTGATTCCTTACGATGGGGAGCTTTATTATATTGAGAACTTTTTAGACACGCAGCTGGCTTCTCATTTTTTTCAAAAACTTTATAATAACATTTCTTGGGAACAGGATGAATTTCTTATGTATGGCAAAAAAATTATTACAAAAAGAAAAGTAGCCTGGTATGGATCTAAAGCTTTTGCATACACTTATTCTAAAAATACAAGGAAGGCCAAACCTTGGACTGAGGAACTTTTAATCATAAAGAATTTGCTTGAACTTGAATCAAAGGATTTCTTTAATAGTTGTTTGTTAAATCAATACCCTGAGGGGTCAGATGGTATGGGATGGCATAGTGACAACGAAAAAGAATTAGAACCCATGGCGACAATAGCATCAGTAAGCCTAGGGGGTAATAGAAAATTCTCATTTAAGCATATACAAACCAAAGAGACGGTTTCACTTACACTTCATAATGGAAGCCTCTTATTAATGAAAGGGGAGATTCAAAATCACTGGATGCATCAATTGCCAAAAACAAAAAAAATAATTGACTCTCGTATCAATCTTACCTTTAGAACTATCATTGAAAATAAGGAGTTGGTATAAGTTTGAATTTGCTTTTAACTATATTATATTTGGGTATCTTAATTTTATTTTATGAGTAATTTCAGAACAGACTTTCCAGACTTTAATTTAAATAATAAAGTGGCATTGGTTACTGGTGCAGGAAAAGGACTCGGAAGAGCCTGTGCCTTGGCACTGGCTAATGCGGGTGCAGACGTAGCATTAGGTTTAAGAGATATTAATTCATCAAAGGATCTCGAAGATGAAATAAAGGGGATGGGAAGAAAAGTCATCAGAATCCAAATGGATGTTTCAACAGTCTCCGAGATTAATTCTGCGGTTGAATCTGCTATAAAAAGTTTTGGAAAAATAGACATACTGGTTAACAATGTTGGTGTAGCACCTGCCAATCCTGCAGAACTTGTTACTGAAGAGGATTTTGATAAAACAATGAACTTGAATGTAAAAGCCATGTTTTTTACTTCTCAAGCTGTGGCTAAATATATGATTATTCATGGAGGCGGACGCATCATAAATATGAGTTCTCAGGCTGGTTCTATTGCACTAGATGATGAATCCGTTTACTGTATAAGTAAAGCTGCCGTTAATCATATGACGAAGAATCTAGCCTCAGAGTGGGTAAAATTTAATATCCGAGTGAATGCAGTTGCTCCTACTTTTATAGAAACACCAGGAACCGAACCATGGTTAAAAGACCCAGAATTTAAACAAAGTGTTTTAGATAGGATCCCACTTGGAAGAATCGGGAAGCCAATGGAAGTTGCAGGTACGGTACTGTTTTTAGCTTCAGATGCTGCTTCATTGATTACAGGCGAGATAGTCATGATTGATGGGGGATGGACATTGAAATAACTCACATCTTTGACACATGCTTAAAGGAATGTTTAATTTGAATCGCAATCGATAAATGTTGATCAATTTTCAAGAAGTTTTTTCTGATATAGAATTGCAAAAGATAGAATCTATGGCAAGAATTATTTGGCATGAGCATTACACACCAATCATTGGAGTTGAACAAGTTGAATATATGCTGGATAAATTCCAATCTGTGAAAACTATGAAGGAGCAAATTGATTCTGGCTATCACTACTTTATGATCAATAGTGAGGATGAACCAATTGGTTATTTGTCTTTTAATAAGAGAAACGAGGAGTTATTTTTGAGCAAAGTTTATGTTTTGAAGACGTCAAGAGGAAATGGAATAGGAAAAAAAGCTATGAATTTTGTCATGGATGTTGCCCGAGGTTTAGCTTGCGAAAAAGTGAGTCTCACGGTTAATAAATTTAATCACAACTCAATCAAGGCATATGAGAAAATTGGTTTTATAAACAAAGATGCTTTGGTACAAGACATCGGCGGTGGTTTTGTGATGGATGATTATTTGATGGAAAAATCAGTTTGAATTAAGTAAAAGTTGTACCCAGTTCATTTTTAGAGAACCTACATATTTCATATATTTATGGGTCGTATCTAGCTTTCAAAATCAGTTTATGAAACAAATTTATTTTAGCGTATTCATCTTCGTTTTTATTCTTTTTAATTCTTGGATCAGTTACGGACAGCTTAGTATTGATTCTTGTCAAGCCAAAGCAAGAAGAAACTATCCTATGATTCAGCAATTTAGTCTGATAGATCAGACTTCAGAATTTACAATTTCAAATGCCAACAAAGCATTCTTACCACAACTTAGCTTTAATATAATAGGTGGCGTTGTAGATGGGCTTCCTAGCTTTGAAGCACCTGGTTCTAGCGAGAGCTCGTCATCAAGTATGCAACTTATTAGTGTGGTACAGCTTAACCAAGCCATATGGGATGGTGGAATTACTAAAGCAAATAAAGAATTGATAAAAGCCAATGCAGAAATTGAGAGGGCTGATGTTGAAGTAGCACTATATCAAATTCGAGATCGTGTCGATAATTTGTTTTTTGGGATATTGCTAATTGATGCCCAAATAGAGCGACAAAGAATATATTTAGCGAGCCTCGAACGAAATGCTAAAGGCATAGAAATAGCTGTAGAAAATGGAACTGCTTACAAATCTGATCTTGATGAAATGAAAGTAGAATTGTTAAATGCAGAAGAGCGAATCCTAGAGTTGGATTATAACAAGCAGGCTTATTCAGAAGTGTTAGCAGCTATGATTGGAGAGCCATTACCGAATCCCCAGGCTTTGGTAAAGCCTGAAGCCGAATTTATTGATTTGAATAGCACCATAAACAGACCTGAACTTTCATTGTTTGCAAATCAAAAGGCGATGATTGATGCAAAAGCAGGATTAAATAGGTCTAGTTTGTATCCAAGGATAGGCCTATTAGGGTTTGGTACTTTCTTTAGTCCAGGGATTAATTTTGGCGCCTCAGATATTAATAGAATATTGGTTGCCGGATTGAGTGTCTCTTGGGAAATCGCTGGTCTTTACAGAAACGGCAATAATAAAAAACTAGAAGCGCTCAGCTTGATGAAGATTCAGAATCAAGAAGAAACTTTTTTATTCAATACGAATCTTCAAATTGATCAAACTCAAATGGAAATTCAAAAATATCAGGCGTTGATTGAGAAAAGTTCAGAAGCTTTAGAAATTAAGGTGCGTATTAAAAAAGCCTATGAAGTGAAATATGAAAATGGTATTAGTACGATGACTGAGTTATTGGATAAGACAAATGAAGAAAATCTTGCGAGCCAAAAATTGATTCTTCAAGAGATTCAATACCTACAAAAAGTGTATCAATATAAATACAAATCCGGAAATTAATCTTTTAAAGAAATGAAAAAAATAGATGTATTAACCTTGTGCACGCTACTATTGCTGATGTCATGTAATAATGACGATAATGGGAAGGATGCAACTGGTGTTTTTGAGGCCACAGAAATCATTGTTTCTGCCGAAGCTACAGGGAAGCTTTTAGAATTTGATGCTTATGAAGGTCAGCAATTGAAAACGGAACTTATAATCGGTCAGATAGATACGATTCAATTGTCCTTAAAAAAAATGCAACTCCGAGCCAATCAATTGGTGTTGCAAGCAAGTAAGCCAGATGTTTCATCTCAGATAAGTGCTACAGAAAGAGAGATAGAGAAGCTTGAATTTGAAAAGAAAAGAACTATAAAATTATTAGAAGGTGATGTGGCTACCCAAAAACAGTTGGATGACATCGTAGCTCAAATAGATGTATTGAAAGCAAGGTTAAAAGCACAGAAAAAAAGTTTGAATTCAAGTTCGGATGCTATTGATGCACAATACAATGCCGTTGACGTACAACTAGAACAACTAAGCGATCAAATTTCTCGCTGTAAAATACAAAGCCCAATAGATGGAACGGTTTTAGTCAAATATACTGAACAAGGTGAGTTTGTGAATACCGGAAAGCCGCTCTTCAAAGTTGCTAATATGGAGCAAATGATATTGAAGGCTTACGTTACTGCTGAACAATTAAAAGACCTGCAATTAGGTCAGAATTTAAAGGTGTTAGCTGAATCAGGGGCTGATCAGTCTAAACAATACGAAGGTAAAATTACTTGGATTTCTAATAAATCAGAATTTACTCCTAAAACAATTCAGACACAGGATGAAAGAGCCAATCTTGTTTATGCCCTTAAAGTGAGTGTCAAAAATGATGGCTTCTTAAAAATCGGTATGTATGGAGGCCTTAAATGGACTGCAGAATGAAGGTGGTTTCTGTCAGTAATATAAAAAAGACCTATCAAGGTGTCCAAGCTTTAAAAGGAGTGAGTTTTGAAGTGGATAAGGGAGAAATTTTTGGTATTATAGGGCCTGATGGAGCGGGTAAAACTTCACTTTTTAGAATTCTAACGACCTTGCTGCTGGCTGATTCAGGTACTGCAATTGTAGATGGAAGTGACGTGGTTAAAGATTACAAACAAATTAGACAAAAAGTAGGCTATATGCCTGGAAAATTCTCGTTGTATCAGGATTTAACAGTAGAAGAAAATTTAAAAATTTTCGCCACACTTTTTGGAACTACAATAAAAGAGAATTACCACCTCGTCAAAGCCATTTATAGCCAGATAGAACCATTTAAGGACAGAAAAGCAGGTGCTTTATCAGGTGGAATGAAGCAAAAGTTAGCCTTAAGCTGTGCCTTAATTCATGAACCAGTGGTTTTGTTTTTAGACGAACCCACTACTGGTGTTGATCCGGTATCGAGGAAAGAACTATGGGATGTATTAAAAGATTTAAAACATCACGGAGTTACCATTCTTGTTTCTACTCCCTATATGGACGAGGCAAATTTATGTGATCGAATTGCCTTAATCCAGGACGGTTCTTTTATGAAAATTGACACGCCTGATCAAATCATAAGTGATTATGATCAAATTTTGTGGTCAGTTAAAAGTAAGGAGATGTATAGGTTGCTAAAAGATTTAAGAGCAAATAAATTT
Source organism: uncultured Flavobacteriaceae bacterium (assembly GCA_964390865.1). GTDB lineage: Bacteria > Bacteroidota > Bacteroidia > Flavobacteriales > Flavobacteriaceae > Lutimonas. The sequence continues at coordinate 5,058 of CAYMKR010000067.1, forward strand.
GTATCATCCTCGTATGCTTTTGGAGATGTGCATCATGTTACAATAGATCCTTCGGTAACGAAGCTTGAGAAAGCATTTAGTCAGACGGATCTTGAATCTTATTTAATCGAAAAGAATCATGAAAAAATAGAAATTTCTCCTATTAAAGCAAGTATAGAAGATTGTTTTATGCAGTTGATAGCCTGAGTATGAAAGTAATTGAAACCACAAATTTGACTAAGAAATTTGGCAGTTTTACAGCTGTTGACAGGATTAACTTTGACGTAGAAAAAGGCGAAATATTTGGATTCTTAGGCGCAAATGGAGCCGGTAAAACAACGGCTATGAGAATGTTGTGCGGATTAATTCATCCTAGCAGCGGATCCGGGCAGGTAGCGGGATATGATATTCATAAAGATTCTGAGATGATCAAAAAGAATATTGGTTATATGAGTCAGAAATTTGCTTTATATGATGATCTAAAAGTTTGGGAAAATTTAAGACTTTATGCCGGGATTTATGGAATGAAAGATGCTGAAATTAACAAGAATATTGACGCCCTTCTCGCACGATTAGGATTTGAAAAAGAAAAAAATACTATGGTGAGTTCGCTTCCTTTGGGATGGAAACAAAAACTAGCGTTTTCAGCAGCGATTTTCCATCGACCTAAAATTGTATTTCTTGATGAACCAACCGGAGGCGTTGATCCAATAGCAAGAAGACAGTTCTGGGAGATGATTTACGAAGCGGCGGCATCAGGGATAACTATATTTGTTACAACTCATTATATGGATGAGGCTGAATATTGTGATAGAGTATCCATAATGGTAGACGGAAGGATAGAAGCACTAGACACGCCAAAAAATTTAAAAAATCAATTCAAGGCTAAAAATATGGATGAGGTATTCAAGAGACTGGCCAGAAAAAAGAAGGATCAATAAACCATAAAATGAAACAATTCCTGGTATTTACACAAAAAGAATTCTATCATATTTATAGAGATAGATGGTCGTCTATTGTGCTATTATTGCTTCCTGTTTTGATGACATTATTGTTTGGATTTGGAATTTCTACCGAAATAAAAAATACAAAATTTGCGGTTTATGACCCGTCTAAGGACTTGAGTTCTCAAGAAATCATAAACAAGTTTCAGGCAAGTGAATATTTTAGTTTTGTAAAGAACCTGTCTGACCCAGAAGACATTGAGACTATATTTAAGCAAGGCAGTATTGGTTTTGTTCTTGTTTTTAGTGAAAAGTTTTATCAGAATTTACTCCATACGGGTGAAGCTCAGATTTTACTGATAGCAGATGGGACGGATCCAAATACGGCATCAACCCTTACTAGTTATGCCTCCGGAATCATTCGGGAATATTTACTAGAGCTGAATGATGGAAATGAAATTCCATATAAGATACATACAGAAGTTAATCTTTTGTACAATCCCACTCTGAAAGGAGCTTACAGCACAGTGCCTGGCGTTATGGGGATGATATTAATGTTGATTTGTGCGATGATGAGCTCTGTTTCGATTGCAAGAGAAAAGGAATTGGGTACTATGGAGGTTATTTTGGTATCTCCCATGCCCCCTTTATTGATCATTTTAGCCAAAGTCGTCCCTTATTTTGCGCTGTCTCTAATTAATTTCGCTACGGTATTGTGTTTAGCGGTATTTGTATTAGACGTTCCAATACAGGGAAGTCTGTTATTACTGATTTTGGTATCTGTAATATTCATTTTTGTTTCACTGGCCTTAGGTCTGCTCATTTCATCTATAGTTGATTCTCAGATTGCTGCCCTGCTATTTTCGGTAATGGGCTTGATATTCCCGGTTATCATGTTGTCGGGCTTGATGTTTCCAATAGAAAATATGCCTATGATCTTGCAATGGATTGCGCAAATAATACCGGCCAAATGGTATATCAGCGCCGCTAGAAATATTATGATTAAAGGAGTAGGGATTTCGTCAATTGCGAATGAATTGATCGTCTTAAGCCTTATGGCTGTTTTTTTTATAGGGCTGAGCCTGAAAAAATTTAAAATCAGATTGGAGTAATGATGTTGAAATATTTGATAGAGAAAGAATTTAAACAAATCATCAGAAATAGTTTTCTGCCACGGATGATTGTGATGATGCCTATTGTAGTATTAATCATATATCCTTTTGCAGCAAACTTTGAGGTTAAGAATATAGCACTTAGTCTGCTAGATCATGACAAAAGTAGCTATTCGCAAGAATTAATTCAAAAAATACAGGCTTCTGGCTATTTTAAAATAACTGATGTGTCTTCTAGTTATGATGAGGCGTTGAGAAGTATTGAGCTTGATGAATCTGATATTATTTTAGAAATTCCTGCCAATTTTCAAAGTAATTTTATTCGCGAGAAACAAGCATCATTAATGATATCTGCCAATGCTGTTAACGGTAATAAGGGAGGTCTGGGTAGTGCTTATCTAAGCGGTGTCATTAACGATTTTAATTCAGATATTAGAACTGAGTTAGCAGGGGGGCAATTAAAGAATTTGAAGCAAGGTTTAGAAATAGTCCCCTTATACAGGTATAATCCTACCCTAAAATATGAGGTTTATATGGTTCCAGCTTTAATGGTGATGATACTTGCCATGATTTGTGGATTTTTACCAGCCTTGAACATTGTTGGAGAAAAAGAAAGCGGAACTATTGAACAGATCAATGTTACGCCGGTAAAGAAATATACTTTTATACTTTCTAAATTAATTCCTTATTGGTTAATTGGTTATTTCGTGCTGAGCATAGGCATGTTAATAGCCATGTTTTTTTGGAAATTGATTCCTCAGGGTAGCGTCTTAACTATTTATTTTTTTGCTACGCTATTTATTGTTGCTTTTTCTGGCTTTGGATTGGTCATTTCTAATTACGCAGTGAACATGCAGCAGGCCATGTTTATGATGTTTTTCTTTGTGCTAACTTTTATTTTTCTCAGTGGCTTATACACTCCTGTTGAGAATATGCCAATTTGGGCACAAAGAATAAGTGATTTTAGTCCTCTAAAGTATATCATTCAGGTATTGAGAATGGTCTATTTGAAGGGTAGTGGCATTAGTGACCTTACTAGGCCTTTGCTAGCTTTGGTGTCTTTTGCCGTTTTCTTTTATTCCTGGGCAGTTATTAGTTATAAAAAAACGGGTTGATTGAATATTAAAGAGTTACGAGGGCAATTTACTTCATATTATACTAGTGCTTTTTTTGTTGATTTTTATGAAGGTTTTCTTTTGAGGTTCCTACATTTTTTGTATTATTGTGTATAATTAACACAATAAGATTAAAATGAAGAAAATTGCGGTTAAGATTTTAAAAGGATTTGGTATAGTACTGCTATTGCTAATGATACTAGCCGGGGGTGTTTATTATAAGAGTGTTAATTATAATATGTATGATTTGCAGGCCAATAAAAAGCTGTTGACTGAACCATTAAGTGAAGATGGTTATGCTAAATTGGCCGAAGACTTGGTGGCGCAAATGACACTTGAGGAAAAAATAGATCAAATGTATGGCGAGAAGATGTATAAAGCCCCGAAACTGGGTATTGGGTTTCTACTAAGGAATAGATTTCCTCATGTTTATGCCGGTGAAAATGAAAGATTACATATCCCTCCATGGGTGCTTTCAGATGGGCCAAGAGGAGCAAGGGTGTTAGATAAAGATGTGTTCAGTGTGACAACTTTTCCTGTGGGAATGGCCAGAGGAGCTAGTTGGGATATTGACCTGGAGGAAAGAATTAATGAGGTGATTGCTATTGAAATGCGTGCCAATAAAGTAAATTATGCTGCAACACCATGCATCAATCTTTTACGCCATCCAGGATGGGGAAGGGCTCAGGAAACTTATGGAGAGGATCCTTGGCATTTAGGCGAATTTGGAGTGGCAGCAGTGAAAGGAATAGAAAAGCATAATGTAATGGCCTGTCCAAAACACTTTGCCTTAAATAGTATTGAAAATTCACGATTTGTTATTGATGTTGATTTAGATGAGAGAACCTTAAGAGAGGTTTATCTGCCACATTTTAAAAAGACAATCCAGAAGGGGAAGCCAGCTTCTATTATGAGCGCTTATAATAAAGTTTTAGGAGAGTATGCAGCAAACAACAAGTACTTATTGACGGATATTTTAAGAGAAGAATGGGGCTTTGAAGGATTTGTAACTTCTGATTGGTTTTTTGGCACTAGAGATGGTTTGGGAAGTGTAAAGGCTGGATTAGATGTAGAAATGCCTTTTCAACAAGTGTATAAATATGATGTCTTGGAAAAAGGTATCGAAGATGGTGAAATTACAGAATCAGACATTGACAAAATTGTAAAGAGGACTTTGGGAACTAGATTGAAGTATGCTTTTTCAGGTGATGAGGATTCATATGGACATGATAGAATTGAAACCCCTCAACATGTTGATCTGGCAAGAGAAGCAGCTGAGAAGAGCATGGTATTGATTAAAAATGAAAATATCCTGCCCTACGGATCAGAAACTGGTCAGAAGGTCTTGGTTTTAGGTAGACTGGCCAATATGGAAAATACTGGTGATTTTGGTAGTAGCAATTCAACATCTCGAAATATTGTTACGCCTTTTGAAGGCATTGAAACTTACAACAAAGCCTTAGGAAACCAAGTGGAGTTATATGATGGCCCAGATGAAGCTGTTGCAAGTAATAAGGCTGTTGACGCCGATAAGGTAATTGTTATTGTTGGGTATACCCAACTCGATGAAGGTGAGTATTTAGCTGGTGAAGGTGATATGAAAAAATCAGCTGAGGCAG
>CAYMKR010000068.1:0-9705 GCA_964390865.1 uncultured Flavobacteriaceae bacterium
AATTTACAAATTATTAATGATAAGTGCGAAGCAGAATTATAAAGAATAGAATGACTTTTTGGGTAATTAATGAAGCGTCAATTATTGTATTACCACGAGCGTAATTGGAAGCGTATAGGAAACTCGAACTGGTTTTGTACGTTGTTTACCCGGAGTCATCTTAGGTAATAATTTAACAACTCTGATAGCTTCTTTTTCCAGTCGGATATGAGGGCCCCTTGCTCTGATATCAACGATGTCACCACTTTTGTCAATCTTGAACTGTACATATACTTTTTTCTTCCCAGCTTTCAGGTCAATATCTTGAGCAAGTTGAGTATTGAAGTATTTGAGTACATGCTTGTTGATTTTTTCCTGAAGACATTCTTTTAAAGCTTGTTTATTACCTTTGCATCCTGGATAAATTGGAGCTTCTTCAATAATAGCAAAGGGAATGTCTTTAAGAATTTCTTCATCTTCAATAATCTCTTCGATGTCTTCGTAATCTGTAACTTCAACGAATTCAGTTTCGTCAGTCTCTGTCGATTCCAGTACTGTTTCTATAATGTCTTCATCATTGGTTACAATTTCTATTTTCTCAGGAGCGGGAGGAGGTGGGGGAGGAGGTTTTACCTCCATGATTCTTTGGGTAACCGGAATGTCAAGTATTTCTTCAGTTTCAAATGACACCACATTTAATTCACCAATGCTTCTGTCAACGGTCTTCCATTCTAATCCAATATAGATAAGCGACAAAGTCAAAACCAAGCCTAATTGAAAAAAGAGCTTTCTATGGGGTGATAACCGTGCTTTACTACTTTTCTTAGCTAACATGATAGGTGGATTATAAGGACCTTTAAGTTAGTATTTTAGTGAAAAATAAAATATGATTTTTGTCATGATTTTTTCAGAAAAGAAAGTGGTGTGACAATAAGGCTTGATAATCACAATTAAAAGCAAAAAAAAACATCCGACTACTGACGGATGTTTTTTAATATTATAATGTAAGGTGTTTATTCTACAATCAGGGTAATAGGTAATGTATATTTTACACCTACTGGTCTTCCTCTTTGTTTTCCAGGAGTCATTTCAGGTAATAATTTAACTACTCTTACAGCTTCTTTTTCAAGACGGGCATGAGGGCCTCTCGCTCTTACATCTGTAATTTTACCGGTTCTGTCAATTTTAAATTGAACATAAACTCTTTTTTTACCAGGGCTTAATCCTAGATCTCCAGCCAACCCAGTATTGTATTTTCTGTTTACGTGTTTACTGATTTTATCAACCATACACTTTTTCTTTTCCTCATTGCTACCCTTACAGCCTGGGTAAACAGGTACATTTTCGATAATTGCAAAAGGAACATCGTCAATTACTTCCTCATCTTCAACAATTTCTTCGATTTCCTCAACCTCTACAGCTTCAGATTCATCAGTTTCAGTCGATTCTAATACAGTCTCTTCAATTTCTGCTTCATCTTCGACTATTTCAATCTTTTCTGGCGCTGGTGGTGGTGGTGGTGGTGGTTTCACCTCTTGAATTCTTTCTGTAATAGGTATATCAATTTCCTCTTCTGCCTCAATATTGGCCATTCCTAGATCAGAAATACTTCTTTCGAAGGTTTTCCATTCAATTCCTATATAGATAAGAATCAAAGCAAGGGCTAAACCTAACAGCATGAACTGTTTGTTATGCTTTTCTAAATTCGCTTTAGGGTTCTTTTTTACTTCCATGTTCTCTTAAAATTTTTATACTTCGCTAATTTAATGAAATAATCTGCACAAAAACAAGTAATTTTTAAATTGTCCTGTACCACTTTATTAATTTGTTGAATACTAACAAGGCCACAATGACTCCAACGGTGTTTGCAATAGCATCATAAATATCACCTGTACGATAGGTAGTCAAGCCACTTTGTAGTCCTTCAAGAATGATGCCATAAAGGATTAGCGCTAAAGGTACAAAAAATTTAAACACCTTTTCATTTATCCTTTCTTTCAAGGCAAAATACCATAAAATAGTAAGGCCAAAATACGCAATAAAATGTAAATATTTGTCTCCTGACTTAATTCCAAGACCTAAATTTAGCTTGGGAACCGCACTCAGACTTAATACTGCAAGGAATAAAGTAGCTGCAATTGCAATTAGTAGCGAATTACGCTCCAATAATTTCTTTATATTCTGCAGCATCTAGTAAACTATCAATTTCTGAATCATTGCTCATTTTTATTTTTATCATCCAGCCATCACCATAAGCATCCGAATTCACCTTTTCAGGAGCATCTTCTAAGGATTCGTTAAATTCAATGATTTCCCCGCTTAAAGGCATGAATAAATCCGAAACCGTTTTTACCGCCTCAACGCTTCCAAATACTTCATTTTGTTCAATGCTTTCATCAACAGTTTCAACATCTACATAAACGATATCTCCTAATTCACCTTGTGCGAAGTCTGTAATACCTACTGTAGCAATATCGCCTTCAATTTTTATCCATTCGTGATCTTTAGTGAATTTTAAATCTTCTGGTATGTTCATTTTTAAATCTTTAAGTTAGTTACCAATAATATATCTTACACTGATACCCCCATTAATTGAAGTACGGGGATATGTAGTTGATATTGCAAATTTAGAATTATTATAGTCAAGGAAAAAGGAGGTTAGTAAATTTTTATTAAGAGAGTAATCTGCAAGAAATTTAAAGGAAACCAAATTTTGTCCACCAGTAATTTGATCATTATCTATTTCGTCTTCAATACCATAAGCCCTAACAATTGTCAGGTTTTCGCGAATTCCCATATCGAGCTTCAAATTAATATCTCCCTGAAAAGTGGTTGAACCTCCACCACTTCCTGTCTTGAATTTCATTTTCACATTTTTTATTCTATATCCCATTCCTAAAACAATCTCTTCACCAGATACTTCAGTAACAGTGTTATTATTAAAATTTAAATTTAGCGCTTTATCTTTATTAAAAGCGGCTCTTACTGAGAGTGAATTTTTTAATTTAAAATCTACTCTAATCAAAGGTGAAAATTCTTCAATCATATTGACACCACTATATAACTTGTTAGGATTGAAATTCCCTGCAATATCTCTATTCACATCTTCATAAGGATTATCAGCATCATACCTTAAGTTATTGGAGAAAGACAGTATTGAATAAATGGACCTATAACTGTGTTCCAATGTGAAACTTCTAAAATTCGTCTTAACCCATGGTATGGCCATAAGGCCTTTGTATGAGATTCTCCAATTTGGCACGGGTGTTTTTCTAAAAGCTGTTAATTGAACTGAATTTGCATCTTTTCCTGTGTATGCTGCGAGAAATGCCGGAAGGACAACATCTTGATTTGTTCCTCCAAATCCATTAATATCTCCTCCGGAATCATCTGAGAGTCTTTGTGAAATAGTAGCCCTGTTATCCTTAAATTGTTGAAACAATTCTCCATTGTCTTTAAACGAAGCACTTAACATGATTTGAGATATGCTAAAGTTTCCAACTCCATTTCTTGGCGTAGCATCAAGCGTTCCATTTACAACATCTAACTGTTGGCTAAAACTTTCAGTATAGGTTCTGTTACCAAATAATTCAATGTCTAAATCTCTTGTGAATTTAATATTTGCAGAATAATCAAATTTATCATAATGTGACTTGCTATAGTTCCTTGCATAGAAATTATCATTGGGATCTCTCGAAATCAACCATCCACTTGTGATTGCTTTATCCAAAATATCCGCCTGACTTCCAAAAACAAACCCAAAGGTTGGTGACAATGAACCTGAGAAACTACTTTGCCCAAGAAACCCAAATTCAGGAATATAACCAGGTAGAAATGTTCCATTATTTTCGGTATATGACAGTCTGATGTTCTTGACGGAAGTCAATATGTCTACTGCGACTCGACCCACTTTTTGGCCCGTCGATAAGCCTTTTTTTGCTTTGAGTATCTCTCCGGTTTCAGGGTCTTGCTTTGCATCAACAGTTTTCCTTTTGGTAAATAATTTTGACAAACCGATATAATCATATAACCTGTCCATACTCATATCTGCTGTTAAATTATGAGTGTTGGCATTTTGAATAGTATTTCCGACAGCATCAATAGTAGTAAAGGCTGGTGCCTGCCAGTCATAATCTGCGGTATAGTTATAAGTTCCGTTGATAAAACTTAGGGCAGGGAATTTATCAAAAGGTATTTTGTAAGTAACATTAAGGGTTTGATGGTAGTGGTCAGGTCTGCCAATCTTAAAGAAATTATCATATAGTTGAATATTCTCATCCTGGTCAAATTCATCATATACGTAGTTGTTTAATGCCCTTAACGAAAATTGGAGTGACTTTGTAAGATTATAAGCCACAAGATAATCCCAGTCAAACATAAAATTTCGTTGTTGCAGTAAAGGTAGGTCCGGAAGGCCTTCAACCAATGATCTTGATAACTGTTCATTATAGGTTCTGATAATATTTGAATTGATCGCAAAAGAGGTGGGAAGCAGGTTGAAATTAAAGTCTTTGATAAATTGTAAATAGGCTTTATCGGTTACCAATCCCCATGCCTTGAAAGGCTCAATGATCTTTGGTTGAAAGCTATGTGTATAGTTTGCAGATGCCCTTAATTTTTGATCGATAAATTTTTGAATATTATAATCTCTGTGATACGTTTCATTATATAGGTACGAAAGCGATAGGTTTTCGACATCATAGAAATGCGGTTTTTTACTTTGGGATGTTCTATTCTTCCTTACATTGATGAAATTCAAACTTTTCCGTTGGGTATAATCTCTTGCTTGGTCACTATCTGTTGTCCCATTTTGAAAAAGAACATCTTGAAATCGCGGATCGTATTTTGGGTCTCTGTACTCTTCCCCAAAACTAAAATTAATTGGAATGCTCATACTCGCTCTTCTAGGTAATAGTTGACCAATATTAATGTTCGAAACCAAACCGTATTGTTTCAATTCATCCTGGCTTCTTTCGTTTACCATCTGATCAAGACTTCCAAACCCAATTGTATGCATGCTTCCCGTTAGAGAAATGTCTGCAAAATCAGCAAAATTAGCATCAGCATTAACAATGGCTGCCCAACTTGATTTGTTGTCAAAGTCGGCTACCCGTAATTCATTGAACCATAGTTCCATGCTTTTTGGATTCTGAGATGAATTTTTTACCCCTAACATGATGGTTCGAATATTTGATAAATTAGGATTACCTTTAACTCTAATTCGGTATTCAGCAGGTTCACCAACCTGCGGTTGAGGATACAGTTGATTTATTAGTCCACCAACTTCAAGTCTTTCTAATTTGAGGTTTCCAAAAGCCTCAATATCGGCCTCAACGTTATTTTCTATCGGCCAAATCTCTTCGGCAGTTGTGGCGTTGAAACTTGTTATTTTTAATGGAATTTCTAATTGATAATAGTTGTCATCAGTATCACTTCCCAATCTTACAATTCCAACTAATTCATCATCTTTAACTTCGATATCTCCAATAATACCTTCAGCATGAATAAACATTTTTAGCTGTTTATACATCCTTAAATCAAAAGTAGTATTTTTAAAAATTGCTCTGGTGTCGCCAGGTTGAAGATCAGTAATCTTTGCAGTAACTGACTGTTCATTTTGTTGCTGTATAGTTGTGGTTCCCTGAAGTCTTTCTCTTTCAATTCCGGGAGGTAGTCTATAGGGTATGGGTTGTCGATCTTCATTCTCCTCAATATTGACTACTCCTACTTCAAATTTTTGATTTTCATCTGGTGATATCTCCTGAGGTGGCTGAATAGCATTATCGAGTGTTTTTGTATACCTTCTCCAGTCTCCTCTTACTAATTGTAATTCTCCAAACCTTAAAACTACAGGAATTTTGAATTTGGTAAGAAACATTCTCATAAAACGAATAGATGTAAAACCAGCTATGTCGTTGATAATATTATTTGGATCTTCAGGGGTAGTGATCGGAATTCTAAATTGATACCAAGTAGTCGTCTGAGTGGTGTTGTTCGCAAGATTTACAGTAGTTACTCTGCTATCAACGATGTAATTTTGGCCTACAACCAGATCCGTTTTGTTCAGTGAGACTTTATATTGATAATAACTTTCAATAGCACTCATGGTTTGATCCTTATTAATATCTTCAACATCAGGGTAAGTTGTTGAAGAAGTAGGATAACTTTCTACAGAGTTATTAATAGTTGGTGAATTCCCCTCAGTTAAACTGAATTTTTTATAACGAGTAATTATTGAAGCATCTTCGGCGTCATAATCAGATCCTCTGAAATAATGAAAATTATCAGCTGAAGGATCAGATCCAAAAACACTACCATATTTTGTGGCTTCATCAATATCGTTTATCCCGTCAAGCCCAAGATCTTGATTTAACCTGGCCTCGTCGCTTTCAGGGAAGGCATATAGCAAGGATTGGTCTGTTGGAATCGATGAAAAAGGTGTTGGATCAATATTGGTTCCGGGTATCTGATTACCATCTATCGGGAGACCATTTTCAAACATTTTTCGATCATCCTTTAAAATGTCTTCAGAAATACTTCCAAAGTTAAAGTATAATTCTCCTTGCATATCTTGAAGGGTTGGAGGTGATGAAGGTCCGCCTTCTTCAGGCTCAATGGAATAATTCTCATAAGGATCCATAAGCCAAAACTGTACATATTCTATATTGGCTTGTTGGAAGTTGGTTGTAGTTAAAGCCCTTGTTATACCCGCCCATCTGTCTTCAGGGTTGATGTAACTTCCATCGGCTCCGAAGCTGTCATCATAATTGTTTGACCCTCTTTCAGCAGGGAAATAGGCCATGTCTAAAGTTCTTATGATACTAGATTGAGTTACATCCAGGTCAACCTGAGGAAATAGTTCGCTATAATTTACCTGTCTTACTTCGGCCCTTGACAATTCATCACTGTCAATATTGGAAGGACGTAGAGATGAACCATAGAATATTTGATCAATATTGTACCATGATAATTGGGATCTTTTTGCTCCAATGGCAAGTTCAGGTGGTAATCCAGCGGCAACATTACCATTAGTAAAATCAAGTTCACCACTTTGTCCTAGGGGAGTACTTGAAGCAAACCATTGCTTTGGTGATTTAATATCCAAGGGTATCTGTGCACCTTCAAAATCATCAATGTATGAAGTTGCGGCTCCTTCTAAATCTATCCCTTTTGGTGTGCCCGGCAATAAATAAGCGAGTTCTGATCTTACAGAAATAAAAGAAGGCACATCTGAATTTATATTAGGTAATGCGTTGACCCATTTGGTTAATTTTGGAACCTCTGTACGGTAAGTAACATAGGCCCCTATGATGGTATTGTTAACCGGCTCTGATCCAAATTGCGCTTTTTGGGTCAGCGGTTTTTCATTCAAATTAATGATGTTTCCACCTACAGCCAGCTTATCACTGAATACATGTAAAACGTCAACACCCATATACCTTCTTCTTTGTTGGTTAAAACCAATGTTGTTTTCTACATCCACTTGAATCGGAGCATCCGAAGCAATAAGGGTAGGATTGATGATTTGGACATTCCCAATATTATAATCTACTACATAATCAACTCCTTCAACCAGTTCTCTTCCTCCCGTGGTTACTTTAACTGATCCTCTAGGTACGTTGAAGGCCCCTAATGGGATCCCACTTTTACCATCAGATTTAAAATAACCTTTAAATGAGTACTTATCTTTTTGTTGAAAATCATTTTGTGCCTCCGCTTGGGTTCTGTCATATAATTCTCTAAAAATATAGATATCATCTTCAGGCATTAATTGATCATCTAAATCTTCTCCAAAGGGCTCTACTGATGGGAATATAAAATAACCATTCGGCGAATCAATAGTGATGCCTTCTACATAATCAAAGAACCCGTCACCTTCAGGTTTGTTATTGTTATTCTGATCGAGTCGGTCAAGTCTTAGTAAATTGAGTAAAGTCCTGTCATTCACTCCTGGAGTTTGAGCGTTTTGTAAAATATTTATTGGTTCTCCCGTACTATCATCATAATAAAGTAATTCCAATCTAAAACCTTCATTTTGTAACTGAAAGGCCCCTGGAATTTCATAGACGTTTTTCATCAAAAGATCGAACATAGGAATGTTCGGATTGATGATTTCAGATCTTAACATTTTCACCACTAAGTTATCAGGAGCAATAACACCGGCATCAGTAAATTCACCCACTCGATGTACCTCAGTTCCATCAGAATATTCGTAGGCCATGGCAAGAACATCACTTTCTACCAATCTTCTGTTAAGCGTTATAAAACCCAATTGGGCGTTCATGGTAAAATCAACCCCTTGGACAAGCTTGATTGCATTTTCAAGAATTGTATAATCCCTTCCCTGAGACATTGCATAGGGAGCTAAGGCAGATCCAACAGTCGAAATATTCCTAATCGGGCCGTTAAGTGTGAGTAAGTTTTGCAGGTCGTTTGCTTCATTTGATGGATCTTTTCCCCCGGGAACCGGTGTAACATTGGCTGGGCCAATATTGTTTGCATCATTTTCTCCTAGATCAGCAAGAGCAACAATGTTTCTTGTACCCGTGGTGGTTGCATTTCTATTGGTCACCCAAATTTCAATTCTTGTAATATTAATTGAGCTATTGATCAATGGAAAATTAGAAAGGGCGTCATTGTATTTATCACGGAATCCATGGGCAATAAAAAAGTGACGGTTATTGTCATAGTTACTCGCCTTAAAATCGAATTCATTTAGCACCGAACCACCTTGAGCAGAAACGCTTCTAGTTTGTGATCGCTGTTGAGAAAAGATTCCTGTCACTGTAGTTTTACCAAATTGCAGTTCCATTTTAGCTCCAAAAAGGTTTTGAGCTCCTGAGACCAATGAGTTCCTGATGGGCATGGATACATTACCCACTTCAATTTTTCGAATAATATCATCTTCAGTTGGCGTGTATTCCAACTTTACCATATTCTGAAAATTAAAAGTAGATTGAGTGTCAAAATTGGCAAGAACTCTAAGTCGCGTTCCAATCTTTGCATTTAAACTGGCATTGATTTCTTGATCAAAATCAAAAGTTGTGCTTTGTCTGTTGTTTTCAGAAAGTTGCGGGTTTTCGACTCTTTGATAAATCAGTCCCATTTTTACTAAAATTGATCCCTGTACATTTACGTCGATATTGTTCCCTCCAAAAACACTTTCAAAAAAGTTCGAATTCACATAATAGGTCGGCAATAGATTTTTCTGAACATCATTAGCACCTTTTGTTTTTCCACTAATAGCATTTATTTTGTCTTTCGAATATTCCAACATGTCTCTTTGAAGACGGTAGTCTTTATATTCTTCAGGAGTCATTTGGGTAGGGTATTTGATGTAATAGTCACCTATTTTTTCCATCAAAATATAGTTCCCTGTTTTAGGGTCATAGATTACTTCGAGCTCCTTATTATCGTTAAGAAATAAGCTCCCGCTTTGATTGCTACTAAAAGAATATGGAAGTGGTTGAATGGTGTCATTTCTGACTGAAGTGGTTGATTGATCGCTAGTTACTGAATTATTCCCTGAATTTATTTGAGCCGAGGCAGTTGTCGTGCTTAATAAAAGCACAATTAATATAATAGGGAGATTATATTTGAATCGTTTTATTTTGATCAACAGTTACAAGTTTTTAAGCGCTTGTTTTATCAGTTCCTCCAGACTTATGTCAGGAGAATTTTGTAAAATAACTTGTATAACTTTTTCAATTTTTTTTCTAGAAAATC
>CAYMKR010000069.1:0-9616 GCA_964390865.1 uncultured Flavobacteriaceae bacterium
ATAGATATGGTTTGGCTTTTGCTTACCGGTTGAATAATAAAAATTCATTAAAAGCTGCTTATACCAACGGTTTATTCACGGCATCTGGTGCAGATTTTAATACTTATTTGATTGCTTATCAATTCCTTTGGTTTGATAAAAATTAGAATGGTTTATAACACTTTTTGATATGGATAAAGCACTACAAACAATGATTGGCAATATGCCCGAAAAGACAGGTAAGTCTTTAGATGAATGGAAATCATTGCTTAGAACAATGACTTTCGCCAAACATTCGGAGGCAGTAAATTTCCTTAAAAAAGAACATAAAGTTACTCATGGTTTTGCAAATACCATTGTCACTTTGACGAAAGCAGAACCCTCAAAACCAATTGACCTGGTTGAGGAACAGTATCAGGGAAAGGAGAGTTTAATTCAGATTTATGAATCGCTTTTAGCGATAGTTAATGGATTTGGAGATGACGTTATAATTAGTCCAAAAAAAGCAAGTGTTAGTATCATCCGAAAAAGGCAATTTGCCTTAATCAAACCAGCAACCAAAACAAGAATTGATTTAGGGCTAAAATTAAAGGATAAGCCGACTACTGAACGGCTTCAAAACTCTGGCCCGTTTGGTACTATGTGCACCCATAGAGTTCAATTGACAGATGCTGCTCAAATAGATAGTGAATTGAAAGTCTGGCTTGAGGAAGCCTATGAAAGTGCAGAATAATTTTATAATTAATGCAAGATATCTTGATCTCACAACCATGTTAAAAATTAATTTTATCATAGTAATTTGTTTCATTTGTTTCATTTGTTTCACCAAAGTCACCAAATGAATTATACTGTTTTAAGTGTTTTTGGTATTTAAGTAGAAAAAAGCCAGACCATGGAGGCAATGGAAAGTTTTCTTCCTTTGCAGAAAGGTCAGGAAAAGGAAATTGAAAAGGCTTTGATCTTTCGAGAATTTTCCCAGAAAACAAGACTTATTATTCTTATGGAGGTTCATTAACAACTCCACCGTGCACAGAGACTGTTCAATGGGTGATTTTCAAAGAACCAATTGATGTATCATTGGAAAATGTCCTAAAGTTAAAAGACAATATGCCACTAGAGAATTACAGGGATGAACAGCCTTTGAATAATAGGACCGTTTATTTACACAAGATGTAGACCATCATCAAGTTTAGACATTTGACAAGTATCAATATTTTTATTGATTTCAGTCATATGAATAAAATGATAAAAGGTATAGCTTTACCTGAAACAAAGCTTATGACTTTTAACCCACGTCTTATTTATCTGCTTCCCAGAATCATATGCATACTGGCAATTGCCTTTATAAGCATCTTTGCTTTTGATGCCTTTGACCCGAATTTAACGGTATGGAAACAAATACAAGGTTTTGCCATGCACCTTCTACCCTCTTTTATCCTTATTTTGATACTCTTGATCGCTTGGAAATGGGAATTGATTGGAGGCATTATTTTTGTGCTTATCGGGCTGGGTTTGAGTCCTGTTATTTATATTCATAATTACTACATGAATGGCTCGGTATGGATGAGTTTGTGGGTGATATTGACCATTACATTTCCGTTTATTCTTGTCGGTATATTGTTCATGCTCAGCCACTGGAATAAAAGAAAGCAAGCTAAAATTGTTGACTAAAGTATCTGGATGCTACAATCCATAATTCACTATATTTACTTTTCAACAGTCAAAAATTTTAGCTTGATTTCTTTTTATCGCAAAATCAGAATGAATCTTTCAAATAAAAATCAATTTTTAAATTATTCAAGTTTATAAATTAAATAACTATGGTTGAAAAGGAAACAAAATTGATTCGTTGGGGTATCATTGGTTGTGGTGACGTCACCGAAATTAAAAGTGGTCCGGCATATAAAATCACCGAAGGTTTTGTGTTATATGCTGTAATGAGAAGAGATGCGGCAAAAGCTGAGGATTATGCAAAAAGACATGGAGTGCCTATATTTTATAGCGATGCGGATCAGCTTATTAATGATAAGAAAATCGACGCAGTATATATCGCGACTCCTCCTGACACCCATGCTTATTACGCTCTTAAAGTTGCGGCAGCAGGGAAACCTTGTTGTATTGAAAAACCTATGGCACCCAGCTATAAGGAAAGCCTGAAAATTCAGACGGCATTTGAAGAGAACAATTTACCTTTATTTGTGTCTTATTACAGGCGCAGTTTAGCGAAATTTGATCAAATCAAATCTTGGTTGCGGGAAAAAAGAATTGGGACTTTAAGAAATATTCACTGGACATTGCACAAGCCTGCCAGCACACTGGATTTGTCTGGAAGTTATAATTGGCGAACTGATAAAAAAGTTGCCCCCGGAGGATATTTTGATGATTTGGCAAGTCATGGCCTAAATTTATTCACCTATTACTTAGGTAATATTAAGGAGGTTAATGGTTTTAGTAATAACCAGCAAGGCCTCTATTCTGCCAAGGACAATATTGTAGCCTCCTGGATGCATGACACCGGAGTTTCAGGAACCGGAACTTGGAACTTTGGAGCATTTAGAAAAGAAGATAAAGTAATTATCACGGGAACTAAAGGGAAGATAGGATTTTCTGTTTTTGAAGAGGATCCTTTAGTTTTAGAGACTGATGAAGGAACTCAAGTTCTTAGATTTGAGCACCCTAAACACGTGCAATTACCTCATGTCCAACTCATGCGAGATCATTTGTTAAAAGAGATTAGCATACATCCTTCAAGGGGTGAAACAGCACTACATACGAGTTGGGTGATGGATAAAATTTTAGGAAAAATTTAAGTTTAAATTCGTTTGCCTTAATCTACAAATTCAGTGTCAATAAAATAATCTCCAAGCTCAAGCATGGCAGAAAAAACAGATGCGGTTACCAATTGTAATTGTTTATCCACTCCATCAGAGATCCAGATAAATTTTTTATAACTAAATGACCCGCCTGAATAGTATTGTAATGCTCCAATTGCATTTCCATTTATGTATGCCGTAATTCCTTTAGGAGCTGTTACTTCGGATTTGCCTGAAGGCTCTCCTATCACATGTTCAAAAGTAATCTCATCAGTTCCGTTGGTCAGAAAAATATTCTTTAGTGAGTATTCTTTTGTCTCTGGAGTTTTGGCCATCAAAAGCACCCAAAGATCATCTTTGTCAATACTCGTGGTAATATAAATACTCGCATCATCTTTTAACCCCAATTCAGAAGAAGTGTCCTTGTTTTCAATGTTAGTTGCCCCTTCTATTGTAGCCTTGCTGCCTGATGAATTCAACAAGTCAAAAGAAAACAATAGTTCTTTATTGTTTTCATCCTTTGCAGTAGATGCTCCATTTCGGTTATCTGAATTATAGGCACCAAATTTTAGTTTGGCTGGTTTGCTCGCCGTAATCATACCAATTTTAATCAATTGTCTTTCACTATTCTGATCAAGTTTAAAATCCAAAGGGATTTGATCTTTTTGAGCCTGTAAATCAGAGGCGGTTACAAGTAGAATTGTAATGAATGCGAAATAAATGAAAGAAGCTTTCTTCATAGTAGGTGTAAGTAGATCTTTAAAAAGACGAAAATAAGTGTTTGTGTATAAAGTTAAAAATAAACTTTCAATTGCTTGATCGTCTCAATGATGAATTGAAAATTATTGTGTAGTTTTAATCAAATCACGAAGTATTTCATTTTGGATCTTATGAAATAGCTTGAAAGAAAACAACGTATGAATAATTCACCAAGTATTTTTAATGATGTTATTGGGCCCATCATGAGAGGACCCTCTAGCTCTCATACAGCCGCTTCTTGGAGAGTGGCTATGATGGCCGTTCAAATGGTTAATGGAAACTTGAAAAAGGCTTTAGTTGAGTTTGATAAGAATGGAGCCTGGGTTACAAATTACGAAGACCAGGGAACTGTATTAGGAATGAACGGTGGTTTACTTGAAATTGACATGGCAGATGACGCCATGAAACATACTGAAAAAATTGCTTCAGAAAGAAATGTGGAAATTAGTTATTCGATAAGTAGTTTTGAAAACTATCACGCCAATAGCATGCAGCTTACCTTGACATCTGAAAACAATGACCGTGTAAAAATACTCGCGGCTTCGCTGGGAGGAGGTTCATTCGAAATTCAAAAGATTGACAGCTATCCTGTAAAGATGAAAGGTGACAAATACACACTTTTAATTTGGGCTAATGACAATATAGAAGATGATTTAAGGAAGTTAAATCCAGAAACGGGTCAATTAAAAATTCTTGAGTCAGCTAATTCCAAATTATATATTTTTGAAAGTCCTGATCAATTTGACGAGGCTCTTGTTGATCATATTCAACAATTTGATGAGGTAAAGAAAATAAGGAATGTCAAACCTATTATGCCTGTGATTTCAGGACACGAAAGAAGCTTGCCTTTTTCATCAATCGAATCGCTTGTCGCCTATAGTGAGGCAGAGGGTATGTCACTTGGTTCATTAGGTTTGCTCTATGAGGAATATCGAAGCGGCCTTTCAGATGAGGTGTTAAAAGTCAAAATGCAAGGGATCATTGAAATTATAGAAGCTAGTATCGCTAAAGGATTATCCGGGACTAAATATGATGACAGAATTTTGCCTCAGCAGTCGAATCTTGTAGCTAAGGCTGAAAAAAGCGGTAAGATCCTTCAAGGCTCGATCATTAACACCATTATTGAAAATGTTGCGGCTATCATGGAATCTAAAAGTGCGCTGGAGGTAATCGTAGCAAATCCTACAGCAGGATCTTGTGGAACGGTTGGTGCAGCATTAAAAGCGGTTTCGGATGAGGTAGATGCCACAATGGAGAATAAGGTTATGTCTTATTATGCTGCAGGACTTGTAGGTGCTTATTTCGCAATGGGCCCAGGATTTTCAGCTGAGGAACATGGATGTCAGGTTGAATGTGGAGCTTCAGCAGGAATGGCTGCGGCAGGAATTGTCGAGTTGTTTAAAGGAAGTGCTTCACAGGGGCTTGGAGCGGCATCGATGGCCATTCAAAATATGATTGGTCTTGTTTGTGATCCAATAGCTGACCGAGTTGAAGCGCCATGCCTAGGCAAGAATACTAGTGCGGCGGTTAACGCCTTGTCATCAGCAACAATGGCTATTTCAGGCTTTGCGCACCTAATTCCTTTAGACCAGGTTTTGGAAACAGTGGAAAGGGTTAGTGCCGATATGCCCACTTGTGTAAAATGTACAGGATTGGGAGGTTTGGCCATTACACCCGCCGCTTTAAAGCTTAAGGAGCAGCTGGAAAAATTGAAAACTTCTGAATGACCTAATAGACTTCACATGGATAATAAAAAAATTCTTATTCTATACGCATCCGTTGACGGACAAACGCTCAAGATTTCAAATTTTGTTGTGGATCAATTAAGTAAAATGGGGCTTGAGGTTTCATTATTTGAAATTGATGCATTTCAAGATGAATTAGATAATTATGGTAAAATAATTATCGGTTGCAGTATTCGATATGGGGTGCACCATAAATCGGTAATAGATTTCATTAATGACAACCAAGGGGTACTGGAGAACCATCAAACCGTGTTTTTTTCTGTTAATTTAGTAGCTAGAAAACCAGAAAAAAATCAAGCGGATACAAATCCATACGTAATCAAGTTTTTTAAGACAATTACTTGGAGACCTACACTGGTAGATGTTTTTGCAGGTAAACTAGACTATAAAAAATACCCATACTTTGATAGAATAATGATACAATTTATCATGTGGATGACTAAGGGACCAACCGATAGCAATGCCAAGATTGAATATACTGATTGGGCTAGGGTAGAGGCCTTTTGTCATAAAATTGTGGAATTATAGAAGGGAAAAGCTATCTATTTCCAATCCTTTATTCCTTTGTCTTGATTAAGATAGAATTTTAGAGCTTTTGATATAATGAATATTTCTTTCCTCTAAATATGAGAGGAAGTATTTAAAACAGCTTTCATGTTTACCCACTAATTCAGGAGGAAAAACACCTTTTTCTGAGAAAAGACCATCCAAAAAGAGATTAGCTGCAGCCGTAGCCGTGTAGCCTGTTGTGCGTGACATGGAAGAGGTATGTGTTTCATGGCAATATTCGTCGAGAAGATCGTATACAATTTCTTCTATTTGACCCTTTGAATTCTCTCCTTTTAAAGTGATTCTCATCACGGTTAATTCTTCTTCATTCTCGTTGAGTTTCCATTCACTGAATAAAATTTTACTGGTAAAATCCAGAGGACTAATTGACGCGCCATTAACTTCAATTGAAGCTTCATTAAAGAATCCACTTTCTTTTAAAACTCGAATATATTCTACGTGCCCTGGATATCTTAAAGTCTTTTCCTTCATATTTGGTATATGAGGCATCGTATGAATTATAGATCTTAATCCGTCTGAGTTAAAAGATTCAAGCGTTCCAATTTTTTCAAATTGAACATAATCACAATCGGTTAAAGCTTCTTTAACGACCTCATGACCATTTTCAACATAACGTGCAGGTCTGGTGTATTCTTCAATCACATCTATTGGCGAAAAAGGTGCTTTGTAAGCAAATGGCCATTTTTTTTCCTTCGGAAGGCCACCCACCAGGCATTCGAAATCTGTGAGTTTCATGGTTTCATTATAGTGCCCGAGAATAATATTATCCATTCCTGGAGCAACACCGCAATCTACAATGGCAGTGATGTTTTTTTCCTTTGCAAGACTGTCAAGTTCTAAAGAATTTTCAGGAAAAAAAGAAATATCAATCACGTTTTTTTCTCCTTCAATAATGGCTTTTAAAGTATTAAAACCTAAAAAACCTGGAACTGCACAAATAACCAAATCAAAAGAGGAAATTGTTTTTTGAAGAGAATCATGATCTTTAACATCTAAGGTTTGGATACTTAGATAAGTATGTTTGTATTTTACTTTTTCAAGGACATTAATACTGATGTCAGTTAAAGTGACTTCATGATTTTTAGCCATATCAATAGCCATTGCGCTACCTACCATGCCGGCGCCAATTACAATTACATTGCTCATAAGAATTAGATAAAAAATTAGATGATATTTGAATAATTAGATAATTATTTAAGCTATAAACCTGGGATTAGAACCCAAGGCATTTCAGAAGTGCTTTTGTATCTTAATATCATGATTAAACAAATATGCAATATTATACTGAATTATAAAATCATTAAAGAATTAAATCAAATCAATATGGGCCTTTTGGATCATTATAACTAGAGAGACCATCGTCTTAAATTCTTTTTTAAGTATATTTATAATCGATATGAAGCACTTCAAAAAAAATATTTTTTCGAAAATTTTGCTCATCGTTTTATGCACAGCATCAATATTTGTTTTGTCTTGCGACGAAGAGGATCGGGATAGTGAGTTCCTCCTGGAGACGGCATATGGAGAATTCATAGATGAAAATACTTACAGCGTGTTTCCAACGACAGAAGATAATTTTAAAGTAGCTGAATTTAGGTTATGGATACCTGAAGCATCAGAGAATTTGAAAGCAGTTGCAGTATTGACTCATAGTTATAACTCGAACGGACTTGGATATGCAAATTCAGCTTATTGGCAGAATTTTGCAAAGGCAGAAAACATTGCCATTTTAGCAGTGCACCTCAAGAACCTGGAAAGTACATCAGTTTCATATACCGAAGCCCACAGAGGCAGTGGAAAGGCGCTGGTAAATAGTCTGGAAATTTTAGCCAAAGAGAGTGGACATGCTTATATCAAAGACCTTCCATTTCTAATGCGGGGATATTCAGCCGGCGGTGTGTTTAGCCATAGTTTCTCGGGTTATCTGCCTGAAAGAATGTTGGCCTTTGCAAATATCAGGGGAGGAAGTATGAATGATACTCCTGATAG
Organism: uncultured Flavobacteriaceae bacterium; assembly: GCA_964390865.1. GTDB lineage: Bacteria > Bacteroidota > Bacteroidia > Flavobacteriales > Flavobacteriaceae > Lutimonas. Next base: position 7,856 of record CAYMKR010000069.1, read on the forward strand.
TAATATTAGGATTCCAGGCCTTTTGTTTTATGGAGAGATTGATTCACCTCAAAGAAATAATCAAATTGTTGAGGTAATAGCAGATAAGCGAGGAGAAGGAGCAAATTGGGCATTGATCATGGAGCCGGGAATTGATCATTTTGGAAGTTTGGAAGGACCTGAAAACATGATTCAAATGTTTTTTTCTAGCGTATTAGATAAGAGGCTTGATGAAGGTTCAAATAGTTTGATTAAAATCTCCGAAAACGAAGGATGGTTAGGGGATAATGTTAGGTTGGAGGCATATTCATTTGGCAACTATCCCTATGATAAAACTAAAGCATCTTGGCTGATTGATGAAGAATTTACTCAGAATTGGCTTGATTTTCAAGCGAAATAAGATTTAGAATGATAAGGTTTCCAATTGGTATTGATAGTAATTTTTTAAACTATAAGCTCACATTGGTTGGTGTCTTACTTTGCATGAAAGCATTTTCTGGATTTGCCCAAAAAGGCATGGTCAATTATACACAAAGTATAAAGGGTACAGAGGTACAGTTAGAGCTGATTTTTATTAAGGCAGGGGTTTTTAAAATGGGAAGTGATGCATCGTCTTGGGGAAATGCTCTAGATGAATTACCGCAGCATGAAGTTGGTATTTCAGCTTTTTGGATCAGTGAGATTGAAATTACTTGGGACTTGTATAATCTCTTCGTGAACAGAAAAATCGATGAGAAGCAAGAATCTATCCTCAAGGGCACTGAAGTAGATATTAACGTTGATGGAGTTACCGGCGCTACTACCCCTTATGTAGATATGAGCTTTGGTATGGGAGTAGAAGGTTTTCCGGCGATTTGTATGACACAGTTGGCGGCTTTAAGATTTTGTCAATGGCTTTCGGCGATGACCGGAAATTTTTACCGTCTTCCAACTGAGGCTGAATGGGAATATGCCTCCAGAGCAGGAAGCACAACGCCTTATTCTTTTGGTGCTGATCTTTCAAAATTGTCAGAGCATGCATGGTTTTCAGGAAATAGTGATGATAAAACTCAAAAAGTAAAGCAATTAAAACCAAATAATTGGGGTCTGTATGATATGCATGGGAATGTGGCAGAATGGACCTTGGATCAATACGATGTTGACGGATACAAAGTAGCTGGCGAAATAATTCAAGATCCTTTGATTTTAGGTGAGAAAACCTATCCGAAATCGGTACGAGGAGGTTCTTGGAGGGATGATCCTATTTCATTAAGGAGTGCATCCCGGATGCCATCAACTAAAAAATGGAAATTACGTGATCCTCAACTTCCGAAAAGTCTGTGGTGGCATACGGATGCTCCATTTGTCGGCTTTAGAATTGTGAGACCTCTAAATACCCCATCTGTTGAAGAACAAAATAAATATTGGAAAATAAAATCAAACTAAACCTATGGACAAAAAATATTTTAAAATGACTGGACGAGCAAGACGCGAATTTATTCAAAAAACAGCCTTAGTATCAGGAGCGATATTGACGAACCCTTTTTCGATAGAAGCCATGTCAAGAGTGCATAATGAGAAAACCCTAAAACTGGCATTAGTAGGTTGCGGAGGTAGGGGCTCTGGGGCAGCCGTTCAGGCGCTTACCGCAGATGATAATGTCGAACTGATTGCCATGGCAGATGCCTTTGCAGATAAACTTGAAGGAAGTTTAAAAACCATCCAAGAACATTTTGAAGACGAGAAAAAGATCGATGTTAAGACTGAAAATCGATTTGTTGGTTTTGATGCATATAAAAAAGC
>CAYMKR010000070.1:0-9603 GCA_964390865.1 uncultured Flavobacteriaceae bacterium
ATATGGATGATCCGAAGAAAGATTATATTTTGGTTAAGAAAGGGGAAGTATATAACAAAGTGGCCAATAAGGTTTATCATATTAATATTATTCAAAAATATTATACTGAAGAAGGCATTGAATTTAGTCGTTATCGAATTATCCTGAATAGAAATGGAATTCGAAAAATTGAAAAAGTTACCTTAGATAATTGATAAGCTATACCAAGACAGTTAAACAAGTCCAAGCACTCTTCTAAACAAAAACGAATGATAATTTCTGCTGATCCGACATACAGAAGTGCTATGTGGAAATACGATCAGGATCCGAAGGAAGCACTGACAGAATTGCTTAACTATTCTAATATTTTTATTGGAGGTATAAATGAAATAAACGAAGTTCTGGGAACGAGCTTTAGTTATTCTAATGACGATTTCTTGGAGGCAAGTAAATTATTGATTGAAAAATTTCCTTCGATAGAAAAGGTATTCGATAAAATTAGAACATCGTTGAATTCTTCATGGCATAAGATTCGAGCCAGAATGTGGAATGGAGAAGAATTTAGTGAAACTCAAGATTTAGATATTACACATGTAGTTGATCATATCGGAACCGGAGATGCCTTTGCTGCGGGTCTGATTTATGGATTACAGCAGTTTGATGATTATAAAGCCATGGAATTTGCAAGCGCCGCTTGTGCCTTGAAACACACATATGAGGGCGATGTAAATTTATCAACAGTTAAGGAAGTCATGGGGATATTGGATGGAAACACTTCTGGACGATTTGTTAGATAAGATACTTTAAACCGAAAAAAACAACTGCTATTTTTTTGTCAAACGACGCATCGCTACCCACTGCTTTAACATTTCTCGGGCCTCTTGAGCAGGATAGCCTAAAACTGTTTGTCCGGCAGGCACGTCATTCATCACGCCTGAACCAGCGCCCACAGTGGCACCCGAATGTATTGTAGTATGGTCTTTAATTGAAGCACTGCCTCCAATGATGACACCATCACCTAAGGTCACAGAACCTGCCAATCCACTATGTCCGGCCATAATACACGAGCGGCCCATAACACTGTTGTGCGCAATTTGCACCTGGTTATCAATTTTGCAACCATCACCAACGATGGTAGAACTGAATTTAGCGCGATCTACACAAGAGTTGGCACCGATTTCAACATAATGTCCTATGATAACATTGCCAATTTGCGGAATTTTGGTCAAACCTCTCCCGTCATCACTTGGGCGGTATCCAAAACCATCAGCACCAATACTTACATTGGAATGAAATATACAATTGCTTCCTATCACACAACGCTCTCTAATTACTGTTCCCGACCAAACGACAGTTGCCTGTCCAATGATTGTTTCGTCAAAAACACATACATTTGGGTACAGTATGACGGCATTCTCTAGAACAACATCTTTCCCAACATAGCAATTAGCGCCAATTTTACAATCCTCACCAATTTTAGCTGAAGAATGAATAACTGCAGTTGGATGAATGTCGGTATCAAAATGTGGCGTTGGCGGATTGTATAATTCTAAAATTTTGGCCATGGCCAAATCAGCATTTTTCACTTTAATTAAGGCACGATGATCTCCAGGTTCAACGTTTAATGTTTCATTTACTATGGCAACACTGGCTTTTGATTTTGCCCAGAGTTTCACATATTTACTGCTACCAATAAATGTAATATGGTTTGATTGGGCCTTTTCTAACTCCTCAGGGCCATCTATATGATTATTTGTGTGTCCTATTAATTCGCCTTGTATAATGGCATTGATTTCCTCAATTGTATACGATTTCATAAAAAGAATATTAATTAACCTAATAGGGATGTGTAAAGTAACGTAAATTCTTAGAATTGAGGCTGCTCAATACTCTTTATCTACAAAAAAAACTATAGTTTGTTGATATGTTCAAGACAAGTAACATAGGTGTTTGCAGACTTCGTTTTTGATTTTATCCAGGCATAAAAACTGATGGCAAAAATATCTTCTTCTTGACGATTGGTTTTTAAAACTGCCTCAATATTTTGAATGAATTGTTCAGAATGAAGAATTTCTTTGTTAGCATAGTATGCACTGATCAGGTTTGTAAAATCTAAAATTCTTTTTTCATTGTGCTCAATAAGGTGTGGCCCATGTTTTTTTCTAAAACTTTTTAACCTGGATTCTACTAATTCGATGTAGTCTAATTCCATTAGTATTAAAATTTCTAACAGATTCTTTTTGATGACCCATATAAAGCCAACTTTGTCATAATACCAATGGTCACTGTGATAAAAATTCCCATACATTTTCAATGCTTCTTGAAATTGTTCGTTTAAAAAAAGAGCGACTACTTGAGTTAGTTTTAAATCGTGAATATATACGACATCATCTTTATGTCTTTGAAAATCAAAATCATATAGTTTTTCAATTGCAAACTCCAGTTTACCGGTATAAATATGAAGCAAGTTTTCAATCAATTGATGTTGACTATAAAAAACACGGTAATACTTTTTATTCTGCAAACACATGTAATCGTGCATACTTTGAAGAGAATTAGCCGATTTCTTGAATTTTTTGATTCTAAAATACGTATTTGATAAGTAATATAAAATCTGAATATGAAAATAGAGATGCTCGTCTTGGACTCTTTCTGAAATCTCTATTTTTTTTCTCGCTTTCTCAACGAAGCCCAAAATGTCATGATAATTTCTTGTAACGTTAGCTACTTGGTTGCTAATTTTTAGAATCTTAAAAAGTGATTGATAACTTAAATTTTTTGAAATCGAGATATTATAAACGCCTAGGTTTCGTTCAATTATATCTGACAGATTAGGATTTTTATGGGCCAGTTCATGGTGAATTGCCGCATAAAAAAGGTTTAGATTTTCTTCTTTAAGAATACTGTGTTTATTTTTTTCAAACTTTTTACGAATTTCTCTAAAATTAAATGAAGTATTTAAATGAGCATGTGATAATTGGATCTGATAGATCTCGTTTAAGGTACTCAACAAAGAATATTTTTCTGCTATTAATTCAGCCTTGGCTAATGTCTTGAAAGCAACTTGAGTTTGTTGGTGTTGAAAAAAAGTTCGACTCACCAGGACTAATTTTAAGGCATCCATTTCTTTGGAAGACTCTTCCTCAATTCTTTTCGAGGCAATAAAATCTATAAGCCCGTCATGGAGCCTCTTGCATAGTGCATGGTAAGCTCCTTTGGCTTTTTTCCCATATAAGACCAGGTCCAGATTGTCAACGGTTTCAGAAGTGTCTAGAAGCTTAAAGAGATCTATATTTTTCGCGTCGTTTCTTTTGTTTCTGTTCTTGAGGCCTAAAACAAATCTCTTTTTGTCATCAGGAGATAAAGTGGCAATTATCGAAGATATATTATTCATTTATATCGTAAGTATTATATGTCTGAAAATCATTAAATAAAGTAAAAATAATAAAAATATTGTATTATAAGTCATAAGTATTTTAATTATTATGATTTTACTGCTCGATTTGAATGATGCAATTTTGGCCCATATAAAATAATTAAATCATTAAACTTATTATTATGAATTACAATTTTAAGACTGATAGTACAGAGGAAAAAAGTGCGACATTAAAATCAAAACAATCTAATAAAAGAGATCCTAAAGAATTTGATCAAAAACCAACTCCAGCTTTTATTGGGGCTTCATGGATTGCTCTGTTGGCTGGTATAGTTAGTTATTGTACGGGTTTGTGGAACTCTGACATGATGTTAAATGAAAGAGGATATTACTTTACCATTTTGCTATTTGGACTATTTGCGGCCGTTTCAGTCCAAAAGAGTGTTCGAGACAGATTAGAAGGTTTGCAAGTTACTGACATGTATTATGGCATCAGTTGGGTGTCCGTTTTGAGTGCCATATTATTGCTGATTATAGGCCTTTGGAACGCGGATTTATTGTTAAGTGAAAAAGGCTTTTATGGGATGTCTTACACTTTAAGTTTGTTTGCAGCTATTGCGGTTCAAAAGAACACCAGAGATAAAACCTATATTGAAAATAATGTAGAAAAACTTAAGCAAAAATAATTTTATTGGATTATAGGTTTAGAATTGATGCAAAATATTTACAATTCGGATGTTAGATATATCGACATTCTAAACCTATTTTTTTTAGGTATATTGAAAAAATTTTCATTTTAATTGTTATCAATAATAGTATTATGTTGGAAAGGAATAATTCAAAGCTGATTAACGCATGGGCTTCATTCGATTGGGCTAATTCAGTTTACAATCTTATTGTAACTACTGCTATATTTCCTATTTATTACTTAGGAACTACTCAAGAAGCCTTCGGTGGCGAAATGGTTGAGTTCTTTGGTTTCAGTATTAAGAATTCAGTTCTTTATTCATATGCAATATCTATTTCTTTTTTAGTCATTGTATTCATTTCACCTATTTTGTCAGGTATAGCTGATTATGGAGGGCTTAAAAAGAGATTCATGCAATTCTTCACTTATTTGGGTTCTTTGGCATGTATTGGACTTTACTTCTTTACTGGTGATAATATTGAATATGGAATTAGCTGTTCTGTTTTGGCTAGCATAGGTTTTGCCGGTTCATTGGTTTTTTATAATGGGTTTTTACCTGAAATAGCTTCGAAGGATAGAATGGATCGTGTAAGTGCGAAGGGATTTGCTATGGGCTATGTTGGGAGCGTAATTTTATTGATAATCAATCTTGTATTATATCAAAATTATGAAGCATTTGGTTTTGAAAATGGTACTTCGGCAACTCGATTTGGGTTTATTCTCGTTGGTTTATGGTGGTTTGGATTTGCTCAGATAGCTTTCCATTATTTGAAGGATCGTAACACTGGCCAATCAATTACATTTGAAATTTTAGGAAATGGAACTAAGGAATTAAAAAAAGTATGGGAGGTTGTGAAAAACAAGAAAGTAATGAAGCGTTTTCTCTATTCCTTTTTTCTGTTTAGCATGGGGGTGCAAACGGTTATGCTTTTAGCGCCATTATTTGCCGATAAAGAAATTGGAATGGGAGCTGATGAAATGATATATGTAGTATTGATCTTGCAAATTCTAGCCATTGGAGGTGCCTTCTTTTTTGCTTGGTTATCTAAGCTAAAAGGAAATGGTTTTGCCATCAGTACAACTTTGCTTATTTGGATATTTATATGTGTGTCTGGTTATTTTATGAAGGATAAGATTTCTTTTTATAGTCTGGCAGCATTTCTTGGATTTGTTATGGGAGGAATTCAGTCAATGTCGAGATCAACCTATTCGAAGTTAATTCCTAATGAAGCTAAGGATACTGCATCCTACTTTAGTTTTTATGATATTACCGAAAAACTGGCAATTGTAATAGGCTCGTTGTCATATGGATTTATCGATCAGGTAACTGGAAGCATGCGATACAGCATGGTTTTTATGGCCCTCTTTTTCATAATCGGTTTTATTCTTCTTCAAATGGCCGATCTTAAGAAAAACCTAGAATGATATATCGTTTCTTAAAACAAACCGTTAAGCTGGCCTTATTCTTTTTCTTTAGAAGAATTGAGATAAGTGGAAAAGAGAATATACCGTCTGAGGGTCCTATTATTTTTGTAGCGAATCATCCGAACACCTTGATGGATCCTTTATTAATTGCGAGCCTTACAAAGCAAAGAATCGGGTTTGTTGCGAATGCCAGTATTTTTGTTAACGGTTTTGTATCATCTATTTTTCGGCACTTTCATGTGATCCCCATTTTCAGGAAGGAAGATATCAAAAAAGGAGAGAAGCCGGATAACAGAAAATCATTTGTAAAATGTCATGAGTATTTGGCTAAAAAAGGAAGTCTGCTGATGTTTCCGGAAGGGACTAGTCATTATGAGCTCAAACTTAGAGAGATAAAAACGGGTACTGCCAGAATTGCCTTGAGTTATGAAGAGTTAAACGGATTCAATGGGAAACTAAGAATTATACCGATTGCCCTAGATTATTCTGATGCTATTCAGTTTAGGAGTATTGTTGCCGTAACCATTTGCCAACCAATAGAAGTTGAAGTTTATAAAAAGGATTACGAGAGAAATGAATTTGAAGCTGTATTGCAACTCACTGAGAATATTAGAAAAGAATTTGCTGAAATTGTTCCACAGACATCAGGTAAAGAGCAAGAAAATTTTTTAGTGAAGGCCCATCAGTTTTACACGACATTTTATTCTCCGACAACCACTTTGTTGAAAAGCCCAAAACAATCTTTAGAATTGAGAACACAAGTCTCTAGAGCACTGCATTTTCTGAAAAAGCGAAATTCAGAATTATATCATGATACCCAGAGTAAGCTACTTGAATTTTTTAGAATATTGAAAGATGAAAAAATTGACCTATCTGTTGTCTCAGTCAAGAATATTAATAAATTCAATTTGCTTGTGATTACCGGATATTTTCTGAAATTTCTTATTCTTTTCCCGCTGTATTTAGCGGGTTTATTATTTAATTATATACCATACATAGTTCCTGCAAAAATATTTAAGGCTTTAAAGTTAGATATAGAGTATAGAGCGCCAGTACAAATGATTATTGGTTTAATTTCATTCCCCTTGTATTATGGTTTGATCATTACGTTATTCAGGGTTTTTATCAGTATTGAATTATGGCATAGTTTGATCTTATTAGCCATTATGCCAGTTCTGGGTTATGTGAGTATGTACTTTTATACTGAGCTTAAAAGGTTCATCAAATTATGGCGTTACAAGTTTTTGATTGGAACAAGCAAGAAACAGGAAATTGATAATCTTACATCAGCCATTTTATTAAATATTGAAGTAGCTAGAAAGAATTTGGAATTGAATGCATAGGTTTAGGAGGATAAAATTATTCACTCCAGGTTAGGCCAACACTCATGTTGTCAGCTGCAGCAAAGCCAATGCCAACCAATGCCCCCACTATTACAACAGGCACGGCAATAGTAAGTAGTGTAGAGCCAGATTTGTTTTTTAAATGGAAAGATGAAATGTTTTCTTCTGTCAACAAAATACCCACACTTTTTTGATCCGAATTCTTTGTTATAATCTGACTTGAAAGGGCTTTGGCTGTTGAAGATTTCTTTTTAGCATAGCCATAAATATTTTCATCAACCATGGAAATTTTGGAAAATTTGTATACCTCGGATTCGGGCGATTTTATTTTAATCCTATCTGACGAACTAATGGCTTCTTCCAAAGTTGAAGGAGCTGAGTGGTAGACCGTACAACTTTGCAATAACATCAAAAAAACAAAGGCTAAAGAAATTCGTTTTATGTGATCAGGAATATTCATATAAACTATTTATGCATAGTTTTAAATATCCTAATTGTTTACTGAAAACACAATGATGCATGTCATTAACAATCCTGATTTGCGTCATCTTTCCTAGATTAGGATAAATCAAGAATATCTGGAAAACTTCTTTAAATCGAATTAGAAATAGATTTCTCCGATCAAATAAGTTATTGCTTTCCCAGAAATTTTTACCCGATCTCCTGCTAATTCGCATAAGAGATTACCTTTTCTTTTGGAAAGTTGTTGGGCAGTTAATTTATTCTTCCCCAGACGTTCGCTCCAAAATGGTGTTAGCGTTGTATGTGCTGATCCAGTTACAGGATCTTCATCTATTCCAGATCCAGGGGCAAAAAACCTGGAAACAAAATCTACTTTGTTACCCGGAGCGGTAATCATGATTCCTCTGGCTTCGGAGTTCTTGAGGATGTAATGGTTTGGATCACTATCTTCAATGTCTTTCTGATTTTCGTAGAGAAGCAGATAATCCGTTTTTCCTTTATAAATCTCTAAGGGTGTTTTTTTAAAAGCATCAAGAATATCTTGTGGCGGATCTACTTTTTTCAATATATCTTGAGGGAAATTCAAGGTTAGTAAATCATTATTTTTAGTTACAGATAAATTACCGCTCTGTGCCGAAAAGAATTTTATGGTGGGTTTTTCATGATTGAAATACTCAAAAAGAACATGCGCTGAAGCCAAGGTTGCATGTCCACAAAGTGCAACTTCTATTGCAGGGGTAAACCACCTGATTTCAAAATCTGATTCTCTTTTGACAACAAAGGCCGTCTCCGCAAGATTGTTCTCCGCTGCGATTTTTTGCATCAATTCTGCTGGCAACCATTCATTTAAAATACAAACAGCGGCAGGGTTGCCCCCGAAAACTGTATCCGAAAAGGCATCTACCTGATAAATTATTTCTTTTGAGTCTTTCATTTGTTGGTTTATTTATAGAATATTTGGTGTATAAGATCAAGGCTTAAACACCATCAACTATGGTCATTCTAGTTGAGGCTGCGCGTTGTCTGATTTCTCTGGCCTGACTATATTCTTTAGAATGCCACCAGGAATTGGCTATTTCCATCGATGGAAACTCAAGGATTACTATACGTTTTGAACTTGGATCACCCTCAAGTACAATCGTTTCGCCTCCTCTGACAATAAATTTACCTTTAAATTTCTCAATAGTTTCAGGAGTCAGTAGGGTATAAGATTTATAAAGTTCATGATCATGAATTTCAATTTCGACCAAAATATATGCTGACATAAGTGTTTTAATTAAGTTGTTTTTCTTTATTGATAATTCTTTGTACTTCTTTTATAAGCAAGGGAAAAGCAGGATAAGTCATTCCATGGTCAAAACCATCCATTTCCATGATTCTCGTTTCCTGATGGCCAGCAACCTTCATCATTCTCATCATGTATGCATTCTCTTCATAGCGTCCTAGTAGTTCTAATTCACGATCACCAGTGATCATTAAAAGTGGAGGAGCATCAGGTCTGACATGATATAAAGGCGCAAGATCATCAATTAATGGCTGTGTGCCGGGAATACCTCTTTCTTCTCTAACCGTAAAATGAGTAATTGTATGTCCGCTAAAAGGAATTAATCCGGCTATCTTATTGGCATCAATACTGTGTTCTAGCAAATATTTTTTATCCAGACCAACCATGCTAGCCAGATAGCCCCCTGCCGAATGCCCTGATAAGAAAATTGCTTCAGGATCACCTTTGTAGTTTGCTATGTTTTTGAAAACCCAAGCGACAGCTGCAGCTGCATCCTGAATATAAACAGGAGCTTTTATTTTAGGATAGAGTCTATAATTAACACCAACCACGGCAAACCCTTTGTTTTTTAGGGCTTCTGGAATTTCTTTCTCGCCGGCAGTTAAGCCACCGCCATGAAACCAAACAATGGTGGCAAAAGAATCAATATTTTTGGGATAATAAAGATCAACAATGCACCTTTCTTTCATGTACTCATCAGATTTAGATGCGGAGTCTGGATAATAAGGGATAGAAGTCTTTTGCTCATAATTGCTTTCTTGAGCATTAATAAATGTGATACTGGTAAATAACAGGAATAGGTAAGTTATGTGTTTCATTTGCAAAAGTGAGAGACTATAAGTTTAAGGAATCAGTGGATATTTAAATCAGATTAAAACTTCAAATGCCAATCAAATATAAAGAAATAATAAACAATATTATAAATGCTTAAAGCATCCATAAAATGGAAATGATTAAAAAGATTTAAGCAAAATAAAAGGCACAAAAAAAGGGGCTTGATAAATCAAACCCCGATTTATAATCCTAAGATTAATCTTGAGTAAAT
>CAYMKR010000071.1:0-9511 GCA_964390865.1 uncultured Flavobacteriaceae bacterium
ACCGTGTCTTTGTAATCTAATTTTTACTGACATAAATTTTTAAATTTTTAGGTTCTCGACCTAAGTTATTAATATATAATTTCTACTTTCTCGAAGTAGGGCGCAAAAATACTAAATATTATTTAATGGGAAGATAAAATCACCAATTATTATCAATCTGTTAATCAGTGCTTGGCGCTATTAAAACCGCTATTAACATTTGTGTCTCTTTGTTGATAAAAATACTGATTTTTGGGATTATTGGAATTGACTAAATACTTACTTTTATGCCTTTGATATCTTCACAAAATTAATTGCTGCATGTATTTAATATTTGACACAGAAACTACAGGCTTACCCAAGAATTGGAATGCACCCATAACAGATGTAGACAACTGGCCAAGATGTGTTCAGATAGCATGGCAATTGCATGATGATATGGGAAGAATGATTTCCCATGAAGACTATTTAATTATTCCTGAGGGTTATAAAATCCCTTATGATGCCGAACAGATTCATGGAATTTCTACTGATTTAGCGCTACAGCAGGGCAAGGCATTAACAGATGTTTTGGTTTTGTTTAATGAGGCCCTATCTAAAACAAAGTTTGTTGTTGGTCAAAACTTAAAATTTGATTTGAATATTATGGGCTGTGAATTTCACAGGTGTCATGTTTCAACCAATCTTAATGATTTACCAGTATTAGACACTTGCACTGAAAAAACGGCTTTGCTTTGTGAAATTCCAGGGGGAAGATATGGTAAATTTAAGTTGCCAACACTGACAGAGCTTCATGAAAAACTGTTCAATAAGTCATTTGGTGACGCTCATAATGCAACAGCTGATGTTGAAGCTACAACCAGATGTTTTTTAGAGTTGATTAGGAATGGAAATTATTCTCTGGATGAATTACAAGTTGATAGTTCATACTTTGTAGACTTTACAAATCATAATTCACAAGTTTTTGGGGCAGTAGGATTAAAGCATTTGAATCTCAAAAAAGAAAGTGATAGAATTAAAAAGGCCTCAAAAGAATCGATTGGAAACGGACCAATTGTTAGTTCTGAAGTTCAAAAGGCGTTTCAATCAGCGTCCTTTGCCCATCTTCACAATCATTCACAATATTCGATACTTCAATCTACTTCCAGTGTTGCTGGTCTTGTAAAGGCCGCAATTAGTAATGAAATGCCTGCTGTTGCTCTCACAGATGCGGGTAACATGATGGGTGCTTTTATTTTTGTGAAGGAAATTCTTAAACACAATAAGGAGGCGGAACATCCTATTATTCCGATAGTAGGTTGTGAGTTTAATATCTGTGAAAACCATTTAGACAAATCTGTCAAGGATAATGGTTATCAGGTCGTCCTACTTGCTAAAAATAAGAGAGGGTACCATAATTTAGCAAAAATGGCTTCTGCTGCGTACATCGATGGGTTTTACTATGTTCCAAGGATTGATAAGCAGCTGGTTGAACGATATAAAGACGACGTGATCGTTTTAAGCGGGGGTGTTAACGGAGAGATTCCTAATAAAATTCTTAATGTAGGTGAGCACCAGGCGGAAGAAGCTTTAGTATGGTGGAAAGAGACCTTTGGGGCGGATTTTTATTTAGAGATAAGTGACCACCAGCAGGAAAACGAAAAACACATCAACGATATCATAATAGGTTTTTCGAAGAAGCATGAAGTAAAACTTATAGCCTCTAATAATACTTTCTATCTGGAAAAAACGGATTCAATAGCTCATGATATTTTACTCTGTGTTAAGGATGGAGAAAAAATTGCAACCCCAAAAGGAAGGGGTAGAGGATTTCGATATGGTTTGCCAAATGATGAGTATTATTTTAAGGGACAGGATGAAATGAAGGCCATGTTTAAGCATGTTCCGGAGTCGATCATAAATATACAGGAAGTCATTGATAAGGTTGAGATTTACGATCTTGCAAGAGATGTGTTACTTCCTAAATTTGAAATGCCGGAGCAATTTTATGACGCTAAGGATGAGGAAGATGGCGGAAAAAGAGGCGAGAATGCTTATTTAAAACACCTCACTTATGAAGGGGCTAAGGGGCGGTATGAAGATATTGCGGACGATATAAAAGAGCGACTCGATTTTGAGTTAATGATTATTGAAAAAACGGGCTATCCAGGATACTTTCTTATTGTAGAAGATTTTATTAATGAGGCTAGGAGCATGGGGGTTTCAGTTGGGCCTGGACGTGGATCTGCAGCTGGATCAGCAGTTGCCTATTGTTTAGGAATTACCAATATTGACCCTATTAAGTACGATCTTCTTTTTGAGCGTTTTTTAAATCCTGATAGGGTTTCACTTCCCGATATCGATATTGACTTTGATGATGAAGGAAGACAAAGCGTTATTGATTATGTAATTAATAAATACGGTTCTAATCAAGTGGCACAAATCATCACTTACGGAACTATGGCTGCTAAGTCGTCGATTAGAGATACCGCAAGGGTATTAGATCTTCCGCTGCCTGACGCGGATCGTATCGCCAAACTTATTCCAGGACTTAAATTAAATAATATTTTTGGTACAGATGCAAAAAGTATTTCAAAAGTAAAAGGATTACGCAGTGAGGAAAAGGCCAATGTCGATGAATTGAAGAACATGGCCAAAGGAAATGGCATAGAAGCTGAAACGATTAAACAGGCACTTATGCTTGAAGGGTCAGTTCGGAATACCGGAACACATGCCTGTGGGGTAATTATTACCCCTGAGGATATTACCAATTTGATCCCGGTTGCAACTGCCAAAGGGACTGACATGTATGTCACCCAATTTGATAACGGTGTTGTTGAAGATGCAGGATTATTGAAAATGGATTTCTTGGGATTAAAGACCTTGACTTTAATTAAGGATACGGTAAAAATAGTTAAGGCCTTGCATGGAGTAGATCTAGTTCCAGATGACTTTCCGCTAGATGACGAGAAGACATATGCCTTGTTTCAAAGAGGAGAAACCATAGGAATTTTTCAATATGAATCTGCAGGAATGCAGAAGCATATGAAGTCGCTGAAGCCAACCGAATTTGCAGATCTTATTGCGATGAATGCCTTGTATAGACCGGGTCCAATGGAATATATCCCGTCATTTATTGACCGTAAACATGGTAGGGAAGAGATTGAATATGATTTACCTGATATGGAAGGGTATCTCAAAGAAACTTATGGCATTACAGTTTATCAAGAGCAAGTAATGCTTTTATCGCAGAAATTGGCAAATTTCACTAAAGGTCAAGCTGATATGTTGCGTAAGGCGATGGGTAAAAAGATTTTCGCACTTTTAGAAAAATTGAAACCTTTGTTTATTGAAGGTGGGAAAAAGAATAAGCATCCAGAAGAGACTTTAGAAAAAATATGGAAAGATTGGGAAGCATTTGCCGCCTATGCATTTAACAAATCACACTCTACCTGTTATGCTTTTATTGCATACCAAACGGCTTATTTAAAGTCTCATTACCCTGCAGAATATATGGCGTCGGTATTAAGTAATAACATGAATGATATCAAACAGGTCTCATTTTTTATGGAAGAATGCAAGAGGTCAGGTATCGAAGTCTTAGGACCAGATGTTAATGAATCCTATTATAAATTCTCGGTAAATAAGCAAGGTGCGATTAGGTTCGGTATGGGTGCCATAAGAGGTGTTGGAGAAGGAGCTGTAAAGGCATTCGTAGAAGAAAGAAAGAAAAATGGAAATTTCCGCTCTATTTTTGATGTTACTAAGCGTGTAGACCTTAGAGCTGCTACTAAAAAAGCTTTTGATGGTATGGTATTGGCAGGTGGTTTTGACTCTTTTCAAACAGCCAATAGGTCCCAATATTTCGCACTTGATGAAAAAGGTTTAACTTTTATAGAGAAGGCCATCAGGTTCGGTAATAAATTTCAAGAAAGTAAAAATTCGGCCCAGGTATCTTTATTTGGAGAGGCTTCAGAAGTTCAGTTTGATGAGCCTATTATTCCTCCCTGTGAACCTTGGAATGTGATGGAAAAACTTTCTAAGGAAAAGGAAATGATTGGCATATATATATCAGGACACCCATTGGATGATTTCAAAACTGAAATACATTATTTCTGCAATGCAAAAGTAGATAGTTTACAAAATATCAGTCAACTTGAAGGCATGGAATTAGCTTTTGCTGGTATTATAACTGATGTGCAGCACAGGGTGAGTAAAAATGGCAAGCCTTGGGGTATGTTTACTTTTGAAGATTATAGCGATGCCTATGAGTTCAGACTTTTTAACGAAGACTACCTTAAATTCAGACATTATTTAATTCCAAACACGTTTTTATACCTTAAAACAGTGATGCGAAGAGCATGGCAAAATGGTGATGTAAGAGTTGTCATCACTGCGATACAACAGTTACAAGATGTCTTAGGGAAAATGGCAAAAAAAATTACTTTGAATTTACCCATTGAACAGATTGATGAAAGACGGGTTGAAGACATTGAAACAGTATTTAAAAACCACCCTGGAAGTCAGCACCTGAATTTTATGATAATTGATCGAGAAGAAAAGTTAAAGCTCAATATGCCAAGCAGGAATTCTAAAATCAACATCACAAAGGAACTGCTTGATGAGTTGAGTGAAAAAGAATGGAGTTTTAAATTGAATTAGAATTTATTGGTTCATGAATCGTGCTAAAAGTGTATGAAAATGATGAACACCTTTCTCTCGCTCCGGTGAAAATCTTCCAGCTTTATAAAAAGATGAGTGAATTCCTTTTTGAACGTTTTCAACAACAAATTCATCCTCTCTTTCAACCTTATCCAAGCCCTGGCCAGCTCCTTTTTCCAGTTTGTCAGGATGGAGAACATAGCTGATAAATGAAACTTTGGTCCTGTTGGTGCTGATAGGTTGAACAACATTAATTGAAAGGCCCCAAGGATAAAAATTGAACATCATATTCGGAAAAACCCAGTAATAATAGGCCGCTACATTTTTCCCATAATCAACATGCTCCTTAGGAAGGTCGAAAATTTCAGTGGCGTTATTGGTATAGCCAATTTGGAGGTTACAGTAATCGTAAATTTCAGTTGTATAGTTTCCATAATCAAGCACTTTATTCAAATCTTCATGAACAAAGGGAACGTGAAATCCTTCTAAATAATTGTCACAATATAAGGCCCAATGGGCATGAACCAGATAGTCCTTTGATAAGGAAGGTTCATACTTAAATTCATTTATTGGAAGGAAACTAAGCCTTTCATTCATTTTATCAAGCACTATATTAAAATCGAAATTTGATTCTAAGCCGGCAAATAGCAGGGGCCCCCACTGTAAAAGCGGAAACTTATGTAAATGATCACATTCTCTTGGAAAATCCTGAGCTTCTTTGAATTCAGGCATATGTTCAAACCTGCCTTTAAGATCAAATCTTCTACCGTGATACGAGCAGGTTAATTTCTTTAGCTTACCACTTCCTAAGACTACAAGATTGGCTCTGTGCGTACAAACATTACTTAAACAATTTATGTTACCATCTGCGTCTTTGGTCAGCACCATCGGTTCAGTTAAATAACTATTGAGTAAAACAAAGGGATGTACTGATTTTGGTAATTTGACCAACTCTTCATCACCAATAAATTGCCATGATTTTAAAAAAACCTTTTCCTTAATTGTATCAAATATCAAATCACTCTTATAGAATGAAGAAGGTAAGGTGCTTGCTTTGGTAATATCTTGATCTACAATGAATTTAGTATTCATAGGCTCTGGTATTTAAATTGTTGTAGCATTGTCTAAAGTAATGATAATTATACAACTAATCCAAGCAATTTAGCAATGAAACCGATCTAAGGATAGCATACACATAAGTTGCCGTATCTTCTTAATAACCTGCTTTTAGAATATTTAAATAGGTTGAAAATAAGCTAAAGACTCATGCTTTATCATGTGCTTGAAATTTCTCTTTTATGAAAGTAAATATTAGTCAATTTTTTAAGATCATTATTGTTGCTCATTGGAATCCAATTTTATATTTTACTGGCTCAGAATAAAAATCGAAAAGAATGAAATTAACAAGTCATACAGATTACCTAAGAATGAAATCAGTGTTGATCAAACCGGTTGAAGTTGCTTTCAGGTCTGATGCTTTTATCGAAAAACAATGGAGAGAGCTACATTATCTTGATAAGCCTGTTTTTAATATGGCAATTGAGGAATACAAAGCATTTGAATTACTTCTTGAAAGTCAAGACTGTGAAGTCATGCGTTTACCAGGAAGCGAAGACTTAAGTATGGATTCTATGTACTGCAGGGATGCATCCATAGCTACAGATTTTGGAATGATCTTGTGCAACATGGGAAAGAAAAAGCGGCTTCCTGAGCCACAAGCGCAAAAGACATTCTTTATAGAGAATAATATTTCGATTTTAGGTGAGATAAAAGCACCTGGAACGCTGGAAGGGGGAGATGTAGCATGGCTTGACCAGAACACACTTGCTGTTGGTCATACATATAGAACGAATGAATCGGGAATAAATCAAATTAAAGCGCTTTTGGAACCGCATAGCGTCCAAATTGTTGTTGTTCCTTTACCGCACTATAAAGGTCCGTCTGACGTTTTTCATTTGATGTCAATTTTTAGCCCTGTAGGGCCGAAAATGGCAGTGGTTTATTCACCATTAATGCCAATTTCATTTCGAAATGAATTATTAGATAGGGGTTATGATCTGGTTGAAGTGCCAGATGAAGAATTTGATTCCATGGGTTGTAATGTACTTGCCATAGGGGATAAAAAATGTATTATGGTTGACGGAAATATTGTTACTAAGTCCAAGTTATTGGAAATGGGTTGTGAAGTTCATTCATACCTTGGAACTCATATTAGCATTATGGGTGGAGGAGGACCTACTTGTTTGACAAGACCTCTGATACGAGTAATCGCTGATTGATTTTGTTGAGAAATTATTTGAATTTTGAGGCTTCAGGATTTAAGTAAATATAGCTAAGCCAACCACTTTTAATTTGTATTTTTACCCCTATAATTCCACAAAATGAACATACACTTTATATCAATCGGAGGAAGTGCCATGCATAATCTCGCCCTTGCTCTTCAGGCAAAAGGAGATACAATTACCGGGAGCGATGATGCCATATTTGAACCCTCTAAGTCCAGATTGGAAATTAAAGGTTTACTTCCTGAATCTATGGGTTGGTTTGCTGAAAAAATTCATACTGGTTTGGATGCAATCATTTTAGGAATGCATGCAAAAGCCGATAATCCTGAATTAATAAAGGCACAGGAACTGGGAATAACTATTTATTCATATCCAGAATTTTTATATGAGCACGCAAAGAATAAAACAAGAGTGGTTATTGGAGGGTCACATGGTAAAACTACCATAACCTCTATGATATTACACGTTTTAAAATACCATGGTGTTGAAGTTGATTTTATGGTTGGGGCACAATTAGACGGTTTTGATAGAATGGTCCATTTGACAGATGAGAATGAGGTGATTGTTCTT
Organism: uncultured Flavobacteriaceae bacterium; assembly: GCA_964390865.1. Classification (GTDB taxonomy): domain Bacteria; phylum Bacteroidota; class Bacteroidia; order Flavobacteriales; family Flavobacteriaceae; genus Lutimonas. Next base: position 7,476 of record CAYMKR010000071.1, read on the forward strand.
GAAGGAGATGAGTATCTGTCGTCTCCAATAGATCTCAGGCCAAAATTTCATTTGTATAAAGCCAATATTGCCCTTTTAAGTGGTATTGCCTGGGATCATATTAATGTCTTCCCAACTTTTGAAAATTATGTTGAACAGTTCAGCATCTTTGTCGATACTATGGTGAAAGGCGGTATGATGGTTTATAATCAGGAGGATGAAGTGGTGAAAAAAGTTGTGGAGGAAACCTCAAATCAAATCAAAAAATACCCATACAAGACTCCCGATTACACTATTGAAAATGGAGCAACCATACTTGATACTATTGAGGGAGACATTCCTCTGGAAATTTTTGGAAAACATAATTTACAAAATTTAGAAGGGGCCAGGAGTATTTGTTTCCATTTAGGAATTGGTGAGGAAGCCTTTTATGAAGCCATTGCTGATTTTAAAGGAGCCAGCAAAAGATTAGAAAAGATCGCTGAAAATGATCAGACAGTAGTTTATAAAGATTTTGCTCATTCACCCTCTAAAGTAGGTGCAACAACTGATGCCGTTAGAGAACAATATCCAAACAGAAAGCTATTAGCTTGTCTTGAATTGCATACTTATAGTAGCCTAAATGAAGATTTTCTAAAGGAATATGAAGCGACCTTAGATGGTGCCGATGAAGCAGTGGTATTTTATTCACCACATGCTGTTAAAATTAAGCGACTTAAGGAGGTGAGCGAAGCGCAAATTGCAAATGCATTTAAGCGTGAAGATCTTATAATATATACTGAACCTAAGGCTTTCAAGGAGTATTTATTTGATAAAGATTTAAAGGATACGGCTTTGCTATTGATGAGCTCCGGGAATTATGGAGGTCTTGATTTTGAGGAACTTAAAGATCTTCTTTAAATTAGTCCTTGTATCCAAATCTTTTTAATTGACTATTATTACTTCTCCAGTTTTTGTTGACTTTCACATAGAGTTCCATAAATATTTTTTTGCCAAAGAACTTTTCTAGGTCCTTTCTTGCTTCCGTCCCAACGCGCTTTAAAGCAGATCCTTTGTGACCAATAATGATTCCTTTTTGAGTATCTCTTTCCACCATAATCACAGAACGAATACGAATAATTTTATTCTCTTCCTTAAATTCTTCAGTCTCAATTTCTACTGAATATGGAATTTCTTTTTTATAATGCATAAGGATTTTCTCCCTAATAGTCTCATTGACAAAAAAACGTTCAGGTTTATCCGTTAATTGGTCTTTGGGATAAAACGGAGGTGATTCAGGAAGTAATTCAACTATCCTTTTCATCACGGTAGGGATATTAAAATTTTCAAGGGCAGATATCGGATGGATTTCCGCATTGGGAACCGTTTCTTTCCAATAAGCCACTTGTTGCTCCAAAAGGTCTTGAGAAGATTTGTCAATCTTATTTAATAAAAGTAATACTGGAATTTTTACTTGTTTAATTTTATCGAAAAAGGCCTCATTTTTTAAGTCTTTTTCTCCAGTTTCAACCATGTAAATAAGTACATCGGCATCCTCAAAAGCCGTCTTGACAAAATCCATCATGGATTCTTGTAATTCATAGGCCGGTTTTATGATTCCAGGAGTATCTGAAAACACTACTTGATAATCCTCTTCATTAACAATTCCTAAGATTCTATGTCTGGTAGTTTGTGCCTTAGAAGTAATGATTGATAGTTTTTCACCAATCAATACATTCATCAATGTTGATTTCCCAACATTTGGGTTTCCTATGATATTTACAAATCCTGCCTTATGTTTCATTTATTATCTTAATTGAGATGCAAAGGTAGGTCGTTTTCTTATGTATAGGATAGGGATTTCAAAATTTATGAAAATTTTCAGATCATTGTAAAACCTAAAATTAAATATAAAATAGTAGTAATTAGACCACCTAAGAGGGCATATGGCAACTGGGTTCTGACGTGATCAATATGATCACTTGCCGAGGCCATAGATGAAATGATCGAAGTATCTGAAATTGGAGAACAATGATCTCCAAAGATTCCACCACCTAAAGTCGCGGCAATAATCAGGG
>CAYMKR010000072.1:0-9415 GCA_964390865.1 uncultured Flavobacteriaceae bacterium
GTTCTGAGCGCCTTATTGGAACTTGGTTAAAAGATCAAAAAAGAGAAGAAGTTGTGGTTGGAACAAAAATAACCGGACCAATGCCTTATTTTAATTATATAAGACCGAATCTAGGATTCTCTAAAGATACCATACATGACGCATTGCATCAAAGTCTCGAGCGTCTCCAAACTGATTACGTTGACTTGTATCAATTACACTGGCCTGAACGAAACGTGAATTTCTTTGGTCAAAGGAATTACACACACAAGCCTGACGAAAAATGGGAGGATAATTTTAAGGAAGTCATTGAAACTCTGGATGGTTTAGTAAAAGAGGGTAAAATGAGACATTATGGGGTCTCGAATGAAACTGCTTGGGGCGTTATGAGACAGATTAGTGAAAGTAAAACGCATCAACTTACTTCCTGTAAAACAATTCAAAACCCTTATTCTTTGCTAAACAGAACTTTTGAAATCAATTTGGCAGAAATTTCCATGAGAGAACAAATCGGATTATTGGCTTATTCTCCCTTGGCATTTGGGGTGTTATCTGGCAAATATCTAAATGATCAGGTCCCTGAAAAATCAAGATTAAAACTTTTCCCGCAATACGCGAGATACAGTAACCCGCAAGCAATGAAATTAACAGAGGCATACGCTGATTTGGCTAAAAAGAACAATTTAAGCCTCACTGAATTGAGTCTTGCTTTTGTAAACCAAAGACCCTTTATAACCAGTAATATCATTGGTGCTACCACTATGGATCAGCTTAAAGAGAACATCGGAAGTATTGATATTAAATTATCTGATGACCTGTTAACAGAAATAGATCAAATTCAAGTTTTACAGCCAAATCCCGCACCTTAGTATGTTTTAACTAACCCAATAATCCTAGAATGATGAGAGCCAGTATTATTATTTTGTTGATTTTTTTGAATTTCAAACCACTTTTTTCTCAAGAGAATTATGTCCCTACTGAAAAAAACCTTGAAGCCAGAGAATGGTTTGAAGATGCTAAATTTGGATTATTTATTCACTGGGGTGTATATAGTGTCCTCGGAGATGGAGAATGGGTGATGAATAACCAGAATATATCGGTTGATAGCTATGAAAAACTTCCTGTTTTTTTTAATCCCATCGATTATAACCCTACAGAATGGGTAGCTATGGCAAAAGCAGCCGGGATGAAGTATATCACTATTACCAGCCGACATCATGATGGTTTTTCAATGTTTGATACCAAAGCATCAGATTACAATATTGTTCAAAGAACCAATTACAAAAAAGATGTCCTAAAAACTCTCGCAGAGGCTTGTGAAAAAGAAGGTATTAAATTGTTCTTTTATTATTCCTTACTCGATTGGCGTCACGATGATTATTTCCCAAGAGGAAGAACAGGTAAAGGAATAGAAGGAAGAGCCGAAACTGGAGATTGGGATAAATACATCGTTTTTATGAAAAATCAACTCACCGAATTATTATCCAATTATGGTGAAATTGCAGGTATTTGGTTTGATGGTGATTGGGATCAAAAAGAATGGGATGGAAAAAAGTTTGGGGCAGCAAAAGTAAATTGGCATTATGAAGAAATTTACAGTCTGATTCATACCTTACAACCTCAATGTCTTATTGGGAATAACCACCATCTGGCTCCAATTGCTGGTGAAGATTTCCAAATGTTTGAAAGAGACCTCCCAGGTAAAAACACGACAGGCTGGGGAACCAGTTCAACCAATATTGGGGCCTTACCTAAAGAAGTTTGTGAAACGATTAATGGTTCATGGGGGTTCAATTTACAGGATAAAAAGCATAAATCAGATAAGGAATTAATTCAATATTTGATCAATGCCGCAGGTTATGGCAGTAATTTATTATTAAATGTTGGTCCCATGCCTAACGGACAAATCCAACCTGAACATATCAGTTCTTTGAAGAAAATAGGTGAATGGCTCAATCAATATGGAAAAACAATTTACGGCACAAGAGAAGGGCCAGTAGCTCCTAATTCATCCATGGTTTCTACACAAAAAGATGGGTTGGTTTATTTACATTTATTAGATGATAAAAAAGACACGTATCTTATCCCACATTTTAGTCAAAAAATAAAAAAGATGACCTTTTTCAGCGATGGAAAAAAAGTATCACATACTGTTAACGAATTTGGTCTGACATTTTCAGTGCCTTCAGATCAAAGAGATCCTATCGATACGATTATAGAAATTGAGCTGAAATAAGATAGCATCGTATTTTAATTCGGTCTAACGGCTGTTGCTTCTATTTCGATTTTCATTTTATCATCAGCCAATCCCGCTGAAATCATTGTAGCAGCAGGTCTTATTTTTCCAAAATACTTTTTTAAAACAGGCCAGCAATATTCAAATTGATCACCTTGAGGAAGTATGTAAGTTAGCCGAACAATATCTACGAGTGAGGAATCAGCCTCTTGTAAGGCTTTTTCAATATTCTTAATACATTGTTCGGTTTGCTCTGCAATATCATCGGAGATGTGCATAGTTTTATAATCATAGCCAGTTGTTCCAGATACAAAAATCATATTTCCAGCCACTACTGCTCTTGAATATCCGATTTTTTCTTCAAACGAAGAACCTGAACTAATGAGTTTTCTTTTCATAATTGGTCAATCCGATTTTAATGAAGTATTTAATATCCGAGTTTGATCCTAACTCTTTTTAAAACGCCATCTGCCACTTTATGGGCTTTCTCTGCTCCTTGTTGAAGAATACGATCCACTTCTTCCAAATGATCCATATAGTAGTGGTATTTTTCACGTTCTACTTTAAATTTTTCAATCAATAGCTCGTAAAAAGCCTGTTTAGCATGACCATATCCGTAATTCCCCCCTTTGTAATTTGCTTTCATTTCTTCAATTTGCTCAGGGCTTGCAACTAATTTATATAATGCAAAAAGATTACAAGTATCTGGATCCTTTGGATCCTCCATAGGAGTAGAATCCGTTTTAATCTTCATGATTTGTTTACGCAATGGCTTGTCAGCCAAAAATATGTCAATAATATTTCCTTTGGACTTACTCATTTTTTCTCCATCCGTTCCAGGAACATACATGGTGTTCTCCTGAATTTTGGCCTGAGGTGGCACCAAAGTATCCCCCATCTGATGATTAAATCTATTGGCAACGTCTCTAGACATTTCAAGATGCTGTAGTTGATCTTTACCAACAGGCACTACATCTGCATCGTATAATAGTATATCCGCAGCCATAAGCATTGGGTATGAAAAAAGTCCAGAATTTACATCTTCTAATCTTTCTGCTTTATCCTTAAAACTATGGGCAAGAGTCAATCTTTGGTAGGGATAAAAACAACTCAAATACCATGATAATTCTGTGACCTGCGGCACATCGCTTTGTCTGTAAAAAACTGTTTTCTCAACATCCACACCAAAAGCTAGCCAAGTAGCTGCAGTACTATAGGTATTTTGCCTTAATTCTTTTGCATCCTTAATTTGAGTTAAAGAATGAAGATCAGCAATAAACAAAAAAGATTCCTCTTTCGAGTCTTTTGACATACTAATCGCAGGAATAATAGCACCTAGTAAATTTCCTAAATGAGGAGTTCCGGTACTTTGGACTCCTGTAAGTATTCTTGACATCTGACTTTCTTAAAAATTCAATGGCAAAAATAAGGAAATAAGCCCTAAATTATCGGGATAATGGCATAAGATCTTATTCGTTTTTATTAAGATCAGTGATTTATTATAATCTTGGTTTATTTTTTGATCAATCGTCCAACGTATAGAATTAAAACCGCCCCAGCCACTGACGTAACTAAAGATCCTAAGGTTCCACCCTCTGTACTAAGACCTAGAAGGCTAAATACCCATCCCCCAACAACACCTCCAATAATTCCCAATACCATATTCATAACAAGGCCAAATCCGCCCCCTTTCATGATTTTTCCAGCCAGCCAACCCGCTATGGCACCAATAATAATAAAATAGATAAAGCTCATAATTATAAGTTTAATTAGTTATTTCCAATAAATTTAATCAAAATATCTAAAGAGGGAGAGATTTAAAATAATATAAAATACTTGGTAAGGGCAATTTTAGTAATTTTGAATACTATGGAAAAGAATGATACCTTTTATGAAAGCAGAGAGGAAACCTTAAACGTCATTACTCACGGAATTGGATTCATTCTAAGTATCGCTGCCTTGGTCATCTTAGTTGTCGCAGCTTCCAAGTATGGAACTGCAAGACATATCACAAGTTTTGCCATTTTTGGAGTGAGCCTTATCGTACTGTATGCCGCCTCGACGCTTTATCATTATGCCAAAAATCCGGGGTTAAGACATAAACTTAATATTCTGGACCACTCTGCCATTTATGTTCTCATTGCAGGAACTTATACGCCCTTCACATTAGTAGTTTTAAAAGGTTGGGTTGGATGGACCATCTTTGGTATATCATGGGGTTTAGCAATAGTAGGCATTATTTTCAAAATATTTTATTTTGGCAAATACGATAAGATTTCAACCATTGCTTATGTATTAATGGGATGGGTAATCATCCTAGCTATTAAACCTTTGATCGAAAGTTTTCCTACGTCTGGTTTGATTTGGCTATTTCTGGGTGGGTTAGCCTATAGTATAGGCGCTATTTTTTATAGCATTAAAGGCATTAGATTCAACCATGCTATTTTTCATGTATTCGTCCTTTTAGGAAGTTTTTGTCATTTTATGGCCGTATTTCTATATGTACTGCCCGAGAGATAAATTACTTCTCTTCTTTTTGATGAAGGTATCTTGTTAACTGCATTGAAAGGTCTAGAAGAATGATCTTAGCGTTTCCGTTTCTCTCAATATGATACATGGCATCTTCAATGGCTTGATTGATATCCTCAATATTTGCCCCATGAACAAACGGCGCAAATTTTTCAATATCAAAATTGTTTTCATGTGACTCAAAAAACACAAGAGATCTGGCATTGTAATTAGTGAGCATCGCCTGTCTGAAAAAGTGGGAACAATATTTTAAAAATCTCTTCTGAGTTTCTCTTCCTGTCTTAGCAATTTCTTCGCTCCAAGTGATAAGATCCTGAACTACGCTGGCGTCTCCTTTGGCTTTAAAGGCGGCTCTGACCCATGTAATGAACCATTTTTCAAAGGCTAATTCATTATCATCATGTCTCAATAAGTGTAAAGCCTTATTCCAGTTTCCATTACATTGATGGGCTATCTTTATGGCTTGATTTTCATCCAGCTGATGATCACTCACCAGGTTGTCAATAATGTTTTGATCCGTCAAGGGCTGGATATGAAGTACCTGACACCTTGATAAAATAGTCTTTATGATGAGCTCTTCATTTTCTGCAATGAGCAAAAACAGGGTTCTTTCGGGCGGCTCTTCAATCAATTTTAACAACTTATTAGAGGCAGATGCATTCATTTTGTCTGCCATCCAAATAATCATCACCTTATATCCACCTTCATAAGGTTTGAGGATTAGTTTTTTTACGATCTCTTCGGCTTCATCCACTCCTATCCGACCTTGTTTATTCTCTATTCCCAGTGACTGATACCAATTAAATAAACTTCCATAAGGAGTCTCGTTTATAAATTGTCTCCATTCGACCAGAAAAGAGTTACTCGTCGGATGTTTCTTCACTTTTTCATTTGTAGTTACAGGAAAAGCAAAATGTAAATCGGGATGCATCAGTTTCTCAAACTTCAAATTACACGAAGCATTTCCATTATTATTCTCTCCCTCATTATTTTGGCAGAGAATATACTGGGCATAGGCAATCGCCAAAGGCAAAGCCCCGCTTCCCGTAGGAGCAATAAATAATTGGGCATGAGGAATTCTTGAATTTTCCACAGTTTTTATCAAGTGATGTTTGATATGTTCTTGCCCTATGATGTCAGAAAAAAGCATCCTTATTAATCTTAGTTTACAAAGAAAACAAAAACTTAGGATTTACGCTTAGAAAGAAGCACTATTTTCCACGCTAGGGATTGTTCAAAAAAACCTATTTTTGCAAAAAATCAAATTCATTCAGGTCCGGAAATATTAAAACGATCTATCAATCTCAATAACAGCAAAATCATCCCATGGTTATTATTACTTTACAGAGAAAAAAATGTATTGGTTGTAATTATTGCGTTGAATTGGCTCCAAAACAATTTCAAATGTCTAAAAAAGACGGGAAATCAGTTTTGCTACATTCAAATGATAAAAAAGGTTTTTTTACTATTAAATCCCCAGACATGTCAATTCTTGAAGACGCTGTCAAAGCAAAGGAAGCCTGCCCTGTTAACATCATTAGCGTCAAGGAAAATTAAGCCATCCCGCTAATAATCTTTTGGCATGTTTTTAGTTTATCATTATTGAGTATATTTACCTAAATTTTTTCGAACCTATATTGAGATTTTACCTGTATCAGAATTGCTTTGGACAAAGGATTTATGATAATTGAAATGATTCTAAATCAGGTAAATACTGATTCTCAATTCAAAATATAAAAATACTATGGGCTGTACTTCGTGCTCATCCTCTATAGATGGATTACCCCTTGGGTGTAAAAGTAATGGTGCTTGTGCATCAGGGAGCTGCGATAAAATGAACGTTTTTGACTGGCTTTCAAACATGACACTTCCGAATGGTCAAAAACCCTTCGACATTGCTGAAGTTCGCTTTAAAAATGGCAGAAAAGGCTATTATAGAAATTCTAAAGAACTTCAAATTTGTATAGGTGAAGTAATTGCTGTTGAGACTTCTCCGGGTCACGATATTGGGGTTGTGTCACTTACAGGTGAACTTGTAAAAGTTCAAATGAGCAAGAAAAGGATTTCACAAACTAGTGAAGATATTAAACAGATTTACAGAAAGGCTACTCAAAAAGATATTGAAATCTGGACAACAGCTAGAAATAAAGAGAAAGAAGTTCAAAGAAAATCGCGCTTGATCATTAGCAGACTTGGTTTGAAAATGAAACTCTCAGATGTCGAATATCAAGGGGATGGCAACAAAGCTACCTTCTACTATACAGCCGACGATCGAGTAGATTTTCGTCAATTAATTAGAGAACTTGCAGGAACGTTTAGCCTTCGGGTTGAGATGAAACAAGTTGGATTAAGGCAAGAAGCGGCTCGCTTGGGCGGAATTGGTTCTTGTGGAAGAGAATTATGTTGTTCTACCTGGTTAACCGATTTTAGATCAGTAAGCACATCCGCCGCACGCTACCAGCAGCTTTCTTTAAATCCTCAAAAATTGGCTGGCCAATGTGGAAAACTCAAATGTTGTTTGAACTACGAATTGGATTCGTATACGGATGCCCTAAAAACATTTCCCAAAGCAAACGTTTGGCTTCAAACTGAGAAAGGCCCTGCTATTTTTCAAAAAATGGATATTTTCAAAGGTTGGATATGGTATGCCTATAAGGAAAACCCTATTTCATGGCATAAGCTCACAGTTGAGCAAACCAATCAAATTATTAATCTGAATAAGGAAAATACCAAAGCAACAAGCTTAGAAGAATACGAATCAGAACTTGAATTTGAAGCCATTGAGACATCAAACTTTACTGATGTTGTTGGCCAGGATAGCCTTACTAGGTTTGACAAACCGAAATTCAAGAAAAAGAGAAAGAGAAACAACAATAACCGCAACCGTAATTCTAAAAACAAAGGAAAGAATCTTCAAAAAAAGAACAATTAATAATGAGTATTCAAATGAAGAAGAAAGGTATTAGCTCTATTAAAATATTTGTAGCTTTTATCGTTATGAATTATACCCTGTCTTGTACAAATAATATTATCTATAATCAATACAAACCTATTGAATATAGTCAGTGGCACAAGGATTCTATCATCAATTTCACTATCAGTTCGACAGATACCATTGCTAAAAACAATCTTTATGTGACTCTCAGGAATAATAAGGATTATGAGTTTAGCAATCTGTTTCTTATTGTAGGTATTAAATTTCCGAACAACTACCAGATCGTAGATACCTTAGAATATGAAATGACAAGCCCTGAAGGCAGGTTTCTTGGCAAAGGAATAACTGATATTAAAGAAAATAAGTTAGAATATAAAACAAATGTGACATTCTCTATAGTTGGGGATTATGATATCACAGTGCAACAAGCCATGCGAAAAACACGTGATATTGAAGGATTGATTTCACTAAACGGAATTACAGATATTGGACTACAAATTGAAAAATTAAATTAATGGCTCAGAAAAGTCAAAAACCAGGTATGAGTATATTCACCAAATGGATTTGGAGATTATTCCTAGGAGGCTTAATCACAATTTTTTTGGTCTTTATGCTGGCTTCATTAGGAATTTTTGGAACACTTCCTACTTTTGAGGAACTTGAAAATCCGGAAAACAATCTTGCTACTGAAGTGATATCAATTGATGGTGAAACTTTAGGCAAATACTACAGAGAGAACCGAACCCCTGTAAAATTCAGTGAATTACCTGATAACCTAATCCAAGCGCTTATTGCCACGGAAGATGAGCGATTCTACGCACATTCTGGTATAGATTTTCAAGGCACTGCAAGAGCTGCGGCTAAATTAGGTAGAGATGGTGGTGCCAGTACCATTACGCAACAATTGGCAAAAATGTTGTTTACCAAAACAGCTTCTGGTAACATTGCAAAAAGATTGATTCAAAAAGTAAAGGAATGGGTAATTGCTATAAGGCTTGAGAAGCAATATACCAAGAATGAAATCATCACCATGTATTTCAATAAATACGATTTTGGTCATAATGCTGTAGGGATACGATCTGCTAGTAGGATACATTTTGGAAAAGAGCCTAACGAAATGAGTATAGAAGAATCTGCTATGCTTGTTGGTATGTTGAAAAATTCATCTCTATATAACCCTATGCGTAGAGCAGAAATGGTTACGCAAAGAAGAAATGTGGTTTTGGGCCAAATGGTAAGGAATGAATTTTTAACTGAAAAGGAAAAAGATTCTCTTCAAAAACTACCTCTTAAACTAGATATAAATCTTGAAGGTCACAGTGATGGAACTGCCACCTATTTTAGAGAATATGTACGTGAATTCATGAGAAAATGGATGAAGGAACATCCAAAATCAAATGGAGACAGCTATAATATTTATCGTGATGGATTAAAAATCTATGTTACGCTTGATTCAAGATTACAACAAAATGCAGAAGAGGCCATGACCGAACACATGAGTAACCTGCAAAGGGTGTTTTTTAAGCAGCAAAAAAAGAACAAAACGGCTCCTTTTTATGATCTTGAAAAATCTCAGATTGAAAGCACCATGCTTTCTACAATGAAAAGAAGTGATCGATGGAGAAGAATGAAAAAGAATGGTGTCTCTGAAAAGGATATTAAAGCATCTTTTTATGTTGAAACTCCTATGAAAATATTTTCATGGAAAGGAGATATTGACACCCTATTAACACCCT